>JBEIVF010000070.1:0-9056 GCA_040374005.1 Gemmatimonadaceae bacterium
CCATCGAGCGGGTGGAGATCATCCGCGGCTTACGCCTCGGCGAGTTCGAGGTGTTGGTGGGCATCAACCTGCTCCGCGAAGGGCTCGACATGCCCGAGGTGTCGCTGGTCGCGATCCTCGATGCGGATCAGGAAGGGTTCCTACGCTCGGACCGGTCGTTGATCCAGACCGTGGGCCGCGCCGCTCGGCACGTGAACGGGCGCGCGATCTTCTACGCCAATCGCATCACCGGGTCGATGCAGCGGGCGATCGACGAGACGAATCGGCGCCGCGAGACGCAGCAGGCGCACAATGCGCAGTTCAACATCACCCCGACGTCGGTCAGTAAGTCGATCGATCAGGTGAAGTTCATCACGCGCGTGGCTGATGCGCGCGAGGGGAGCGAGCAGTTGCGGCGCGTGGCCGAGCCGACGCCCAAGTACGATGCGACGTCGTTGGCGGAGCGGATCGCCGCCTTGGAAGCGCAGATGCGCACCGCGGCGAAGGAGCTCGACTTCGAGACCGCGGCGCGCTTGCGCGACGAAGTGTTCGACTTGAAGGCGGCCGCGGCGGGGACCAAGTCGTCGTCGGGGAAGAATTGGCGTGCCAAGCCCCGACGCTGAGCCACGCATGATCACGTCACCCCCAGCGCCGCTCGATGAAGCGGGGTTGCGCACGTGGGGTGCGCGGGTGGGCGCGTCCATCGTGTTGCCGGCCGTGGTGACACTGCGCGGCGATCTCGGCGCGGGCAAGACCACCCTCGCGCAGGCCATCGCGCATGGCGCCGGCGTGCTCCAGGAGGTCACGAGCCCGACGTTCGCGTTGGTGCATGAGTACGAGAGTGCCCGCGGGCCGCTCGCGCATCTCGACTTGTATCGGTTGCCGTCGCCGGACGATCTGTACGCGCTCGGCTGGGATGATCTGCTCCGCACGGCGGCGCTCGTGATCGTGGAGTGGCCGGAACGTGCGGGGGCGCTGCTCCCGCGTCGGCGCTACGACCTCACGCTACACGAGCCGCGCGACGATCCATCGCACCGGCGGGTGGAGGTCGTATGGACGGACTGACGTTGGTGCTCGATGCTTCCACCTATGAAGGCTCGGCCGCCGTGCTCGGGGCCGACGGCGTGATCGCCGAACGCACCATCGCGATGCGCGGCATCACGGAGGAACGGTTGATGCCGGCGGTGGCCGAGGTATTGGCCGCGGCGGGGGTGCGCGCGGGATCGCGCGGGGGGTTGCAGCGCGTGGTGTGTGGTGGTGGGCCCGGATCGTTCACGTCGCTCCGCATCGCCGCGGGGATCGCGAAGGGGATCGGTGCGGGGTTCGATCTGCCGTTGTTCGGCGTGTCGTCGCTGCATCTCGCCGCCGCCGCGCTCGTGCCGGGGACGTATCTGCTGGCGATGGATGCGATGCGCGAGGAGTCGTACGCGCTCGCGGTGACCTGGGACGGCGGTCACGTCCGCGAGTTGGCGGCGTTGCGGCGGCTCCCCGATGCGGCGCTTGAGGCGTACGCGGCATCGCACGGCGCGGCGGTGGTCGTGGCGGCCCCGCAGGCGCGGGCGGCGTACGCGATGCTGGCGGACATCGTCGGGACGGGCCCCGTGGACCGCGCGCGGTGGGAGCCCGCGTACGGCCGTCTCGCCGAGGCGCAGGTGAAATGGGAGGCGGCGCACGGGCGGCCGCTCGGGGAGTGACCGTCACGATCCGTCCGGCGACCGATGCGGATCTCGACGCGATCGTGGACATCGAGAATGGCGCGTTCTCCGATCCGTGGACGCGTCGCTCGTTCCGCTCGTTGATGGCGGCCGCGCACAGTTGGTTCGTGGTGTCGGTCGACGCGGCGGATCAGGTCACGGGGTATGCGGTGTTGTTGGTGACGGTGCCCGACGCGGATGTGGCCAACATCGCCGTCGCCCCACGCGGACGCCGCGGGGGCGTGGGGCGGGCGCTGCTCACCCATCTCCTCGACCGCGCACGGCGGACGGGGGTGGAGCGGGTGTTCCTCGAAGTGCGGGAGGGCAACGTGGCCGCGCAGGGGCTGTATGGTGCGCTGGGCTTCACCCGGGTGGGGACGCGCCGTGGGTACTATCAGGAGCCCCGCGAGGATGCTGCGGTGATGCGCTGTGACCTCGTGGCGGGGAACGTGTAGATTCCTCCGCAGGACCCCTCGGCGCCGGCGCGTCAGAGGGAAGGATTATGCTGGCATTATTCTGGTGCCGCTCTGCTGATCGGTCGTGATTAGCGTAGGGCACACGACTGAACCCTTGGAGGAATTACCGTGAGTCGCAGCCTGAATCGAGTGACGCTGATCGGCAACGTGGGACAGGATCCCGAGATCCGTTCCACCCCCGGCGGCGGGAAGGTCGCACAGTTCTCGGTGGCCACCACCCGTCAGTGGACGGGCCAGGCCGGGGACAAGCAGGAAAAGACGGAGTGGCACCGCATCGTGGCGTGGGACAGCGCCAAGGGCGCCAAGCTCGCCAACGTGGTGGAGCAGTACGTGAAGAAGGGCGACAAGCTCTTCGTCGAGGGCCGGATCGAGTACCGCCAGTGGCAGGACAAGGACAACCAGACCCGGTACACCACCGAGATCAACGCCAGCGAGCTCATCTTGCTCGGCGGCCGGAGCGGCGGCGATGATGGGGCGCCGCGTGCCCCCCGTGCGGCCGCGGCCAGTGCGCCGAAGGGGAAGGGTGGAGCAGCCCCGGCCGGTGGGGACTTCGAGGAGTTCCCGGGGGCGTTGGAGGACGAGGACGACGACCTGCCGTTCTAGGGAGAAGCACGAGTAGCACGAGTGGCACGAGAAGCACGGGAGGGGTCGGGGGAACCCGTGCCTCTCGTGCCTCTCGTGCCTCTAGCGGGTTTCGCTCGTCTTACACGTGACCCTTTCCCCTTTTTTGTGCCCTCCTCCCGCTCGCTCGCTGCTGCCGTTGGGATCGTTCTGCTCCCCGCGGTGGGGTTCGCGCAGGGAGATTCCACGGCGACCCGTACGCACACGGTCAAGACGGGCGATACGCTGTGGGACATCGCGGCGACCTACCTGAAGGACCCGTTCCTGTGGCCGGAGATCTACCGGATCAACACGGACGTGGTGGCGGATCCGCAGTGGATCTATCCGGGCGAGGTCCTGCGGATCCCGGCGGCGGCGGCCATAGCGGCGCCTGCGCCGGATGAGGTCGTCGTGGCTGACGTGGCCGCCGATAGCACGAGCCGTCGTTCCGCGCCGGACTTCGCGGAATTGATCGCGAAGGCGCGGACCACAGCCGTCCGGCCTGGAGAGTATCTGGAGGCGCCATTCATCGGTCCCATCGGCGGCCCGGTCGGTAGCGGACGGATCCTCCGGACCGCTGAATCACAGGGGGTGCGGTCCGACCAGTCGACGCGTCCCTTGCAGTCCTCGGAGCGCCTCTTCATCGAGGCGCCGGCCGGCGTGAAGGCGGTCGCGGGGGATCGGTTCATGGTGTACGCGCTGGGCATGACCGTGGGCACGCAGGGGCAGGTGGTCGAGCCGACCGCGGTCGTTGAGGTCGTGCGGCCGAGCAGCGAGAACACATACGAGGCGCGGGTGCGCTCGCTCTTCGCGACGGCCTTGCCGGGCGCCGGTCTCATTCCGCTGGACACGCTGGTCGGTCGTGATCGGGTGTTCCCCGAGCCCGTGAGCCACGGGCCCACGATGTCGGTGACCTGGATCCAGCGCGATCCGGTCCTCGCGTCCATCGGACGGTATATGGCGCTGAGTGCGACGGTCGAGGACGGCCTCGTCGCCGGCGATCACGTGGCGCTCCTCCGTCGGCGTGGGCGTGATGCCCGTGGGGCGGCGATGACCGATGAAGTGATCGCGGTGGTACAGGTGCTCAAGGTCACGGCACAGGGCGCATCGGCCATCGTGATCCAGCAACGCGATGTCGGCATCGAAGTCGGCATGCGCGCCGTCCTGACGGCCAAGATGCCCTGATGGCCGGGCACGGGCCACGGCGATGCGCTCCGCGGCCCGTCGCGGTCCCGGTCATTAACTTCCCTGTGTCGGCACCAGGGAACCCTTCGGCGGGCGTTGGAGTATTGCGCTCAGCGTCTGCGTGTCCACCCATCCGCACTCCTGCATGTTGAACTCGCTGCTCCAGATCGCGGGGGCCGTTCCCCGTTCGCCGATCGAACTCGTCACCAACGCCGACGCAGTGACGAAGGGCGTCCTCGTCTTCCTGTCGATCCTTTCGTTGGTCAGCTGGGCGATCATGTTCGCCAAGTGGCGCGAGTTCCGCGCGGTGGAGGCGTCGTCCAAAGCGATCATCGCCGAGGTCGAGCACGCCGAGCGCTTCGAACAGGCGGCCGTGGCCGCGCGCAAGCATCCGCCGAGCCCGTATACGCGTGTGGTGCTGCGTGCCGCGGACTTCCTCAACTCGCTCCGGTCGGCGCAGGCCGCCAGCGCGGAAGGCGCGCGGCCACGCATGAACGCCGCGCAGGTCGAGGCGCTGCGGCTGGTACTCGATGCCGAGGCCGAATCGGCCCGTGACGCGTATGGCCGCTACATCCCCGTGCTGGCGATGATCGCATCGGCGAGCCCGCTCATCGGCTTGCTCGGCACCGTGCTCGGCATCATCGACTCGTTCGTGGGCATCTCGACGGAGGGCTCGGGCAGCATCGGGGCCGTCGCGCCGGGAGTCGCCACCGCGTTGGTCGCGACCGCCGCCGCGCTCGTGGTCGCGATCCCCGCGGTGTTCGGCTACAACGTATTCGCGAATCGCTTGAACCGGCTGACGTCTCGCGTCGATGGATTCGGCTCCGAGATCATCGGGTTGATGGCGCGCGAGGGCCGTCTGTGAGTTTGCGCCGCGGCCGGCATCGGGCGGAGCTCAACGCCGAGATCAATGTGGTGTCATTGATCGACGTGATGATGCTGTTGCTCGTGATCTTCATGATCACGGCGCCGATGATGCAGGGCGGCGTGGAGGTGAAGTTGCCGACGGGGGAGGCGCGGCCGTTGGATCAAAAGAGCGGGGTCGTCGTGACGATCGCGGCCGATGGGTCGGTGTACATCGACAACTCGCGTCTGTCCTTCGCCGAGTTCAGAGCAACCTTCAAGGCGCTGGCCGGCGAACGCGCCAAAGTCGGCGTCTATGTGCGGGCGGACGGTGCGTCGCCGACGCAGCGGCTCGTGGACGTGATGGACGTGCTCAAGAATGCGGGCGTCGAGAGCATCGGGATCGTGACGCAGTCGAACGAGTCCGCGCGATGATGGGCCCGCGGGGCTCGGCTGTGGGGCGGCGGTGAGCTCGCTTTCGGCGCGGCCGAACAACCCGTTGCGCGGCCCACTCGGGCTGTCCGCGGCGCTGCACGTGGCGATCATCGCCGCGGCACTCCTCGTGCGCGAGAGTGCGCCGCCACCGATGCCGCCGGTGTACCGCGTGGAGCTGGTGGCCGCGCCGGCCGGACCGAAGGCTATCGGCGCCGTGGACCCGGTGAAGGAAGCTCCCGCGAACACACCGCCCCCAGCGCGGGCCGAGCAGAAGGCGGCGCCTATCCCCAGCCCGCAGAAGGCACCACCGCCGCGCACGGCCACGCGCGCCACCGCCACGCCGCCGCGCGAGGCCCGGAGGTCGGATCGCGCGGCCGAACAGGTGAAGGCTGGCGGTGGCGACGTGGGTGGGCAGGGCGCTGACGTCGCGAATGTGAAGATCGACGGGATCGATTTCCCCTACCCGGCGTATCTCAAGAACATCGTGCAGCAGATCGCGTTGCGGTTCACGCCGCCGCGGGGCAGCACGTTGAGTGCCGATGTGGCGTTCCTGATCCGCCGTGATGGCCGCGTGACCGATGTGCGGTGGGTGCGCCGGAGCGGCTCGTATGCGTTCGATCTCGAGGCGCAGGGCGCGCTGGAGGCCGCGGGCAAGGAGTTCGGCCCGCTCCCCCCCGGGTTCCCTGACGATGTCCTCCCGATCGTGTTCTCCTTCGACCCGAAATTGATCCGATGACGATGTGGCAGCGTGTAGTGGGGGTGGTGCTGGTCAGTGCGTCGGTGGCCACCGCGCAGGACACGACCGTCCGTGGGGTACGCATCGGCCTGCAGTACGGGACCAGCGCCCGGCCCGGCGTGGCGGTGCTCGAAGTGAAGGGCAGCGCGCTCGGTGATTCGGTCCGCGTGATGCTCCAGCGCGACCTCGCCAACGGCGACCGCGTGACCATCGTGGGCGAGGACCTCAGCACCTTGCCTCCGGTCAGTGGTGTACCGAACTACGACCTGTTCGCCCGGGTGAACATCCACGGCATCGTGCAGGCGAGCCTCACCGCCGCGGGGGCCCTGCACGTGGCCGTGCACGATGTGGCCGGTAAAGTGCTCCTCCAAGTCGAGGACTTCCCGCTCACGGGCGCGCCGCTCTCCGCGCAGTGGCGTCTCGGCGTGCACGTGGCCGCCGACGAGATCGAACGTTGGATCACCGGCACCCGTGGCATTTCGGCCACCCGCATCGCGTTCGTGCGCGGCGGGCGGCTCTGGCAGGTGGACAGTGATGGGGCGAATGCCACGGCCATCGGCGGAGAAGCGGGGCTCTCACCGGCGTGGCATCCGACGGGCCGCTACCTCGCCTTCGCCCGGCCCACGGAGGCGGGGTATCAGATCGCGGTGCGCGACCTCCCGCAGGGCACGACCCGCCAACTCACGGGGTCGAATTCCGGCAGTAACATCACCCCGACCTTCTCGCCCGACGGCACCACCTTGGTGTACGCGTTCGGCGAAGGCGAGGGGACCGACCTCTATGCCGTGGATGCCTTCGCGGGTGGCGCGCGCCGCCGTGTGTCAGCCGGCCGCGGCTCCGACAATGCCTCGCCGAGCTTCGCACCTGATGGGCGTCGGCTCGCCTTCACCAGTGGGCGCGTCCGCAATCCCGAGGTGTATATTTCTGACGCGGATGGGAGTGGCGTGGACCTGTTGACGACCACGGGATTCGGGGACCAGCAGTATCGCTCGAACCCAGCCTGGTCGCCTGATGGTCGCGCCGTGGCCTTCCAATCGCAGATCGAAGGGCGGTTCCAGATCATGACGATCTCGCTCCGCGATCGGAGTGTGCGGCAGTTCACGAGTGACAGCCAGAACGAGGATCCCCATTGGGCCCCCGACGGCCGCCACCTCGTGTTCACGTCGCGGCGCACGGGCAGTGAGCAATTGTGGGTGTTGGACACCGAAAGCAATCGACTGCGCCAATTGACCTTCGGTGCGAGTGCTAGACATGGAGCTTGGTCGCCGTCCCTGACGGCGCGCTGAGTTCTGCCGACTCAGTATCATCAAACCCTTTGTGGAGAGTGCTGTCATGACCCTGCGACTTCGTTCGTTCGTCGCCCTCGCGCTCGTGGCTGGTTCGGTCGCGGCCTGCCGGAAGAAGCCGGAGCCGGTGCCGGCGCCCGCCGTGACGCCCACGACCCCGACCGTGACGCCGCCGCGCGTGAATCAGGACTCGATCGACGCCGCGCGTCGCGCCGCCGATGAGGCGGCCGCGCGGGCCGCGATGGCGTCGGCGATCGAGGCGGCGCGGACGGCCCTCACGGCGCCGATCTTCTTCGACTACGACAAGTCGGACCTCCGTGATGATGCGCGCGCCATCCTCGACGCCAAGGTGCCGATCGTGACGGCCAACCCGTCGCTCCGCATCCGCATCGCCGGCCACACCGACGAAGCGGGTTCGGATGAGTACAACCTCGCGCTCGGGCAGCGTCGGGCGGCGGCGGCGCGTCGGTACCTCGAGAGCCGCGGCATCGCGGTGTCGCGTATCGACATCGTGAGCTTCGGTGAGGAGCGTCCGCGCTCCACCGCGGGGACGCCAGAGGCCCTCGCGCAGAATCGTCGCGACGAGTTCGAGATCATCGCGGGCGGCGATCAGTTGCGCCCGGCGGGACGCTAGATGACTCCCCGGTGGCTCGCTCGGCTCGCGCCGTTGGCGGCTGTGGCGGCCGCCGGGTGTTTTGCGACACGGAACGACGTGCGCGTCGTGCAGCAGGACATCGCGACGCTGCGCACGGAGTCCGCGCGCCGTGACTCGGCGCGTGCGGTGCAGGATGCGCGCTTGTTGACGGCGTTGCAGCAATCGATCGACGAGACGCGGGATTCGATCCGCAGTGTGAGCACCCAGCTCGGGCGTCACAATGCGGACAATCGCGAAGAGATGTACGCGATCGGTCAGCAGGTGATCCAGCTGTTGGCGATGCAGGGCGTGAGCCAGCAGCGGTTGCAGGAGATGCGGGCGGCCTTGGAAGAGCGGGCCGCCACCGTCCCGCCCCCCGTGGTCGTCCCACCCACGGGGACGATGACCGGGCGGGATACCGTTGCCGCGCAGGCCGTCAGCACGGAGCCGGCCGCGCCCGGTCCCAACCAGCTCTATCAGCTGGCGAATGAGCAGATGAAGCGCGGCAGCTTCAGCACGGCGCGCGCCGGATTCGGCGAGCTGCTCCGACGGTATCCCGAGTCCGATCTGGCCGCGGAATCGCAGTTCCAGATCGCGCTCGCCTTCGGCAGTGAAGGGCAGGACGCCTCCGCCGACTCGGCCTACGCGCTCGTGGTCACGAAGTACCCCCAGTCGCCGCGTGCGCCAACGTCGCTGTACAAGCGGGGCGTCGCCCTCGCGGCGGCTGGTCAGACCCGCTTGGCGCGCCAGCTGCTCACGCAATTGATCGACACGTATCCGCGGGCCGACGAGGTCGAGCTGGCGCGCGATCGTCTGCGGACGCTACCGCCGACCTCGTAAGCGCGGAGTCGGTCGCGATGTCCCGTGGCGGTACGGAGATGCCGTTCCTCGATCACCTCGAGGAGCTGCGGTGGCGGCTGTTCCGCTCCGCGCTCGCCGTGCTCGCGGGCATGATGATCGGGTTGGTGCTCGTGCTGAAGTTCGAGATGATCACGGTCCTCTCGTCCGCGGCCGCACCGTACCTGCCGGATGGCCGGTTGATGGTGACGCATCCGACGCACACGCTGACCATCGCGATGATGCTGGCGTTCTCGATCGGCGTGGTGCTCGCGTCGCCGATCCTGTTGTACCAGGTGTGGTCGTTCGTGAGTCCCGCGCTGTTCCCGCGTGAGCGTCGGATCGGCATCG
>JBEIVF010000252.1:0-2664 GCA_040374005.1 Gemmatimonadaceae bacterium
CGAACTGCATGCCTTCGACCGTCTCCAACGTCGTCTCGAGACCCTTGGCCTCTTCGACCGTGATCACGCCATCCTTGCCCACCTTCTCCATCGCTTCCGCGATGAGGTTGCCGATCTCAGCGTCGTTGTTGGCCGAGATGGTACCGACCTGCGCGATCTCCTTCTTGCCCGAGGTCGGGACGGAGATCTTCTTGAGCTCGCCCACCACGGCGGCCACGGCCTGATCGATGCCGCGCTTGAGCGCCATCGGGGTCGCGCCGGCCGGCACGTTCTTGAGGCCTTCGCGGAAGATCGCCTGCGCCAACACCGTGGCCGTCGTCGTGCCGTCGCCAGCATTGTCCGACGTCTTGGTCGCGACTTCCTTCACCATCTGCGCGCCCATGTTCTCGAGCGGATCCGCCAACTCGATCTCCTTCGCGACGGTCACGCCGTCCTTGGTGACCGTCGGGGCGCCGAACTTCTTCTCGATGACGACATTCCGACCCTTGGGGCCGAGCGTCACCTTCACTGCCTCTGCCAACTGATCGACGCCACGCTTGAGAGCCGCGCGCGCATCAACGTTGAAATGGAGTTCCTTCGCTGCCATGGAATCCGTCCTTGTGTGTGCTGTGTGTGTGGAGAAAGGAGCGGCTTAGCCGATCACGGCGAGAACATCGCTCTCGCGGAGGATGAGGCGCTGCTCACCATCGAGCGTCACTTCCGTGCCGCTGTACTTGCCATAGAGGACCTTGTCGCCGACCTTGACCTCGAGCGGGACGCGCTTGCCGTCCTCGTAGCGCCCCGGGCCCACGGCGACGATCTCGCCCTGCTGCGGCTTCTCTTTGGCGGTGTCCGGGATGTAGAGCCCGCCGCGCATCGACTCGGCCTCTTCGAGCGGCTTGACGACCACCCGGTCGGCCAGCGGCGCGACCTTGTTCTTCGTTGCCATTGCGTTCTCCCCCTTCATCAACGTGCGAACACGTCAGGAAAAGTTTGTGATATGTGTGGACTGTTAGCACTCAACCCCTTTGAGTGCCAACACAGAAGAATACGACAACCCGCGCCCATTGTCAAGGCACGTAAGTTCTTGATTGACAATATTTTAGGAGACTGGCCCCAGCGGACCCGTCAGATGGTCCCACGCCAGCTGTAGGCCCACCAGCGTTAGTTCGGGGACCACGATCTCGATGGACCGGCAGTGGGGCTGGAGCACGCCAGCCAATCCACCGGTGCCCACCACGTACGGCTCGGTCGAGGTCGGCCACGCCGCCTTGAGCCGCCGCACGATGCCGTCGATCATGTCGGCGTTCCCGAACACGATACCCGCGCGGATGGCCTGATCCGTACGACGGCCGATCACGGTCTCCGGCGCCTCCAGCTCCGTCGCGCTCAGCTTGGCCGTGCGGCGGAACAAGGTCTCCGCGGAGGTGCGCACGCCTGGGGCGATCACGCCGCCGAGGAACACGCCATCGGCCGTGATACAATCGAAGGTGGTCGCGGTGCCGAGATCGACGACGATGCAATCACGCGCGTACAAACGACTCGCGGCGAGCGTGTTGATCACGCGATCTGCGCCGACGCCCCGCGGCTCTTCGACATCGAGGCGGATCGGGAGCGGCGACGTGGCATCGATCACCATCACGCGCGCGCCCGTCAGCTTCGCGACGCCGTCGCGTAGCGGCGTCGTCACCCCAGGGACGACGGAGCCGATGGCCACGCCCGTGAGCTGCGTGGGATGCACCCCGTCGCCCTCGAGCAGGCCGCGCACCAGCAACGCGTACTCGTCCGGCGTGCGCGGCGTCTCGGTCATGATGCGCCACTGCGCCCGCAGCCGTAGCCCATCGAACAGGCCGAGCGTGGTCTCGGTGTTCCCCACATCAGCGACGAACAGCATCACGCCTCCTTGAGCGTCACAGATCCAGCCCGGCACGGCACGACGCCGGTGGGCGTTTCGACCAACAGATCACCACTGGGACTGATCCCGAGCACCACGCCCTCGGCCGGCGTGCGGATCGCTCGCTGCCGGAGGTAGTCGTGACGCTCCCACTGCGCCAACTCCTCCGGACGCAACGGAGCCCGCTCGGCCGCGGCGGCCCGCACACCCGGCAGGATCGCATCAAGGACCGCGATGCGCGTCGTGCCCTCGGCGAGCGACGAGGTGCGCGTGCGCACAGCAGCGGGAGGCGGCGTGACGTTGATGCCGATGCCGATCGCGACCCACTCCGGCTGCAGCTCACGCCACCGCACTTCGATCAAGATGCCGGCGAGCTTGCCGCGAGCATCGTACACATCGTTGGGCCACTTCACGCGGAGCGGCGCGTCCGCGAATGCTTCGAGCGCGGCGGTGAGCGCGAGCCCGACGCGTAACGAGAGGACGTCGAGCGCGGGGCTGGCCGGCGGCCGCTCGATGAGCGTCGCTAGGACCGCGCCACCCGGCGGCGCGACCCACTGCCCTCCCGAGCGACCGCGCCCCGCGAGCTGCTCGTGCGCGAGGACGAGCGTCCCCGCGCGGGCGCCACCGGCGGCGGCCTCGTGCGCGAGATCCATCGTCGACAACACCTGTTCATGGAGCTGGACGGCCGGGAGGTCCCAGCGCGCGGCGAGCGCGGCCCGATCCATCCCATCGAGCACGATCGACATCAGGGGGCGCCCTTCGCGGCGAGCACGCCGAGGATCACGAGGCCG
>JBEIVF010000017.1:0-17307 GCA_040374005.1 Gemmatimonadaceae bacterium
GCGAGCAGCGTGAGCTCTGACGAGGGTACCGCTGGGCCGTGCGCTCGACTCACGCGCCGAGCTCCGGCGCCTCCGGCCCGTGCAACTTCACCGGCGCGGATTTCTTACGGAGCGTGATGTTGAGGAATTCCACGCCGAGCGCGAACGCCATGGCGAAGTAGGTGTAGCCCTTGGGCACATGGTACCCGAAGCCCTCGATGAACAGGTTCCCGCCGATCATCACGAGGAACGCGAGTGCCAACACCTTGACCGTCGGATGCGCATCCACGAAGCCACTGATGCCATCGGCCGCCAAGAGCATCACGCCCAACGCGATGATATTCGCGATGACCATGATCGCGACATGATCCACCATGCCGACGGCGGTGATCACGGAGTCGATGGAGAAGACGACGTCCACCAGCATGATCTGCACGAGCACGGCGCCCATCGTGGCGGCCGTCGCGGCCGCGTGGCCATGCACGGCGCCCTCGAGCTTGGAGTGGATCTCCCAAGTCGCCTTACCGATCAAGAAGAGGCCGCCGATGATCAGGATGAGATCGCGCCCGGTGAACTCGTGCCCGAGCACCCCGAACAGCGGCGCGGAGAGGGACATGATCCAACTGATCGAGAGCAACAGCGCGATGCGCGAGATCAGGGCCACGGAGAGCCCCAGACGCCGCGCGCGCTGTTGCTGCTCCTTGGGGAGCTGGCTCGCGAGGATCGAGATGAAGATGATGTTGTCGATGCCGAGCACGAGCTCGAGCGCGGTCAGCGTCACCAGACCCGCGAGGGCGTTGGGATCAGAGAACCAGGTCATTCGGAGTCCGTGAGAGGGATGCCGCGCAGCGTGAGGTCCCAGGGCAACGTCGCGCGGGCGTCGAGCCAGCGCGCCGCTTTCCACCCACCGACCGCCTCGTGGAGCGTGTCGGGCGCGCCGACCGTCGGGGCGATGACGATCTGTCGCTGCACGGCGCGCCGCTGCCACCAGCGCGCCGGGGTGCGTCCTTCCAACGGCGCGTCGTGCTCGATCAAGACCCGCGCGTGCGTCACCACACCGGGCGTGCCGCACACCTCGAGGGCGGCCTCACCGCAGCGCACCGTGAACTGCGCCCGCGGCAGTTCCACGAAGCAGAGCACGCCCGTCCCACGGGGCATGGAGGTCGGATGCGATAGATCGAGCAAGCGCCCCCCATCGCGAAGCGACGGCCAGACGAACTCGCTGCCGGCGGCGGGGCGACCGTCCCCCCAACTCGCCGCCACGCGCGCGCGTACCCCCGACGGCAGTTCGAGTCGCACCCCCGTGCTCCACGGGAGCGGAATCGTGAGGCCCCACACGAACGGCACCGGGTGCGCACCATCGGTCGTGGCCTCATACGCCAACCGGAGCGCGCCGTCGTCGGCCCACTGCATCGTGCGGTGCACCGCGAGCGGATACGCACCCGCAGGCCACGTCGCCGTGAGACTCTCCGCACCACCGCTCGCGCGCACCGTCATCTCGGGGGCCAGCGACCCCATCACCCCTCCGGCCGGCAACGACGCACCGGGGACGCCCGCGACATACGTGGGCAACACACTCGCCATGATCGTCGGGGCATGCTCGTACCACGGCCCAGCCGCACACCACTCGTGCGCGTCGAGCTGCAGGGACTCGATCGGCGCTCCGGGCGCGATCGCCGTGCGCACGGCGGCGGCGCCACGCCGGAGCTCAGCCGCGCTGTGTGGCGCGGCAGGGCTGGCGTCGGTCACGCGCCGCGGTCGCTCAGGCGAGCCGCGAGGCGTCCACGCCCCGCGTGGCCAACACCCGCACCACCGCTTCGCCGATCTTGTTGTTGGGCGTGCTCGCGCCGGCCGTGAGCCCCACGCGCAGTGCCCCCGTCATCGGCAGCCACGACGTGAGCGACGTCTCGTGCTTGGAGCCGATCGGCTGGTGGCGGATGGTGCCGGCGTCCGGATCGATGCACGCCGCATCCTCCACGTGGTACGTCGGCACGCGCTCAGCACAGATGGCCGCGAGCGAGATCGTGTTACTCGAGTTGTAGCCGCCGATCACCAACATCACGTCGAGCGGTTCTTCGAGCAGCGCCAACACCGCGTCCTGCCGATCCTGCGTCGCGCTGCAGATCGTGTCGAACGTGCGGAAATGCTCGGCGCGGTGCGACTCGCCGTAATGACGCGCCATGGACGCGCCGACCAGCTCCCCGATCGCCAACGACTCGCGCGCCAGCATCGTCGTCTGGTTAGCGACGCCGATGCGCATGAGGTCCTGGTCGGGGTCGAAGCCCGGGTTGGCCCCGTGCGCGTACTTCGCCAAGAAGGCCTCACGGTCGCCACGGCCCTCGATGTAGTCGCACACTTCTTGCGCTTCACCCATGTCACGCACGACGAGGTAGCGACCGCCCGGATACTTGAGCACCTGCGACGCCGTGGCGCGCGTCTCCTCGTGGTAATACTTGCCGTGGATGAGCGCCGTGAAGCCATCGCGCGCATACGACTCGACGCGCTTCCACACATTGAGCACCGAGCCACAGGTGGTGTCGACCATGACACAGCCGAGCTGCCGGAGCCTCTCGAATTCACCGATCGTCACGCCGAAGGCGGGGAGGATCACCACATCCTCCGGCCGCACCGAGGAGAAGTCGAACCCGTCCGGGCCCGAGGTCAGGAAGTCGATCCCCATCTCCCCGAGCTTGGCGTTGACGTGCGGATTGTGGATGATCTCGCCCGCGAGCGAGATCCGGCGGTCGGGGAACTTGCGCCGCGCCTGGTACGCGTACTCCACCGCCCGCTCCACGCCGTAGCAGAAGCCGAACTCCTTGGCCAGCCGGATCGTGATGTCGTCGACCTGCAGCGCGAACTCGTTGGCGCGCAACCGATCGACGAGGTGGCCGGTGTAGTCGGAGGCCAGCTCCTCGACGACATCAGACTTCAGGCCGAAGCCTTTGCGAAAGTAGGTGGACTCAGGCGACATGGTCCAAAGCTAACGCCCCACCGGGGACCTCGGTGCCGCCCCCCAGCGAAGCGCTCGCCAGCGCCATCAGTGACGCCACCCCGGATGCGCGCCTGGTCCCGGCACCTTCCAGGACGCGGCGCATGATGTCCTGCAACGACTCGCGCGGCGGTCACGCCGTGTCGAGGGGCTGCGCAGCGCTACGACGGGGTAGGGGCCGCGCCCGAGCGCATGGGGATGAGCGCCTCGCGCAGCCAGTCGGGCACGGGACACTTCTGCATGGTCGCCTTGTCGACGTTCACGACGGTGAGCGTGGCGCGGGCGCGGGGGGCCCCGTCGCTGGCCCGCATGACCACGAACCCGAACGTGAGGGAGGTCTCCCCGATACGGTCGATGCCGACGCGGATCTCGACCTCTTCGTCCATCGCCGCAGGCGCGTCGAACTCCACCTGGAACGCCTTTCGCGGCAGCCACACCCCCCGCTCGCCGCGGAGCACGTCGAACGGGAGCCCGACCGCCCGGAGGAGCTCGTGCTCGGCCACCTCGAACAGCCGGATGTAGGCCCCGTAGAAGATGATCCCGAGGGGGTCGCAGTCGCTCCAGCGGACGCGCTCACGGACGGCGAAGGGGAGGTGGTGGGGCATCGACCTCGGGGTCGGGGTATAGTGCAGGGCGCTCCCGCCGATACTTCCGGGGACGGTGACACCGGTCCTCGGTGAAACTAGGTGTTGCCCGACCAGTTGCCCATCCTTTCGGAGCTTCCAATGACGTACCGGATACTCGTCCCGCTGGACGGATCGGACCTCGCTGATGGCGCCCTCCCGATGGCCGCCGCGATCGTGGACAAATCGAAGGGCGCGCTCGCCGTCGTGCGGGTGCATCTCCCCACGGTCCCGATCGGTTCCGTGGGCGACTTGGGGCTCCCGCTCTACGATCCGGCGTGGGACGAGGCCTTGAAGCAGGGGGCGCAGAAGGCGTTGCTCACGGCGCAAGCGCAGATCAAGTCGAAGTGGGGGTTGGAGACCACGGGGACGCTCCGGAGCGGCTCCGACATCGGTCGCGAGATCGAGGCGGCGGCCGAAGAGTTCAAGGCCGACGTGATCGTGATGACCACCCACGGCCATGGCGGTCAGTCGTTGGCGTGGATCGGGAGCGTGGCCGATGGGGTGGTCCGCACCACGCGTCGCCCTGTGCTGATCATCCCCGACCGCGCGGTGTCGCGGGGCACGGCCGTGCGCAAGATCCTCGTGCCGCACGATGGCTCGGAGCCGGCGGAGACGGCGCTCGAGGCCGCGGTGGGCTTCGCGCATCTGTGCCACGCCGCTATCGCGCTCGTGCGCGTCGTCGCGCCGCCGGTGATCGGCGATGTGCTCACGGCGCTGAGCTCCGAGGCCCTCGACCGCTTTGGCGTGGACGAGATGGCCGCCGAGGCCAAGCGCGAGCTCGACCGCCGGGCGGAGCGACTGCGGGCGGCCGGGGTGACGGCGACGGCGACCGTGTTGGTCAACGCCAACCCGGCGCGCGCGATCCTGGAGCACCTCACCGAGTCCGACCCCGACCTCATCGCGATGGGGACGCACGGCCGCGGGCTGTCGCGGCTCTGCGTGGGGAGCGTGGCCGACAAAGTCCTCCGCGGCAGCGGGCGGGCGGTGCTCCTCCAACGGCCGCCGGCGCACGACTGACATTGCCGGCAGATGCGGCGGCGGGTACACTCGGAGCGATGGCTCCCGTGTCCCCGCCGCCGATCCGTTTATGGCTCGACTTCGTCAACACCGAAGAGCGGAGCGCGCGGAGGGATGCGCTCGGCTCGTTCGAGGCATACGTGGTGTGGATGGAATCGCACGAGCTCTTGCGCGACGAGCGCGGCGGGCTGCTGCGTCGCCGCGCCCAACTGCAGCCCGCCGGCGCCACCGCGGCATTGCTCGAAGCGCGTCGCGTGCGCGCGGCACTCGCCCTGTTGGCCGACCGAGGCCCGCTGGCGGACCGTGGTCGACTGGTGGCGCTCAACGAGCTGAATCGCATCCTCGGCCGCAGCGCGGGTATGCGTCAGATCGAGGAGCTGGAGGACGGCCGCTTCCGCTGGCACTTCGAGCCCACGGGTGACGCGTTCGCGGGGTTGCTGTTGCCGGTGGTCGAGTCCGCGACGGAGAGTTTGATCAGCGGCGAACTCGCCCGCGTGAAGCGCTGCGCTGCGGCGACATGCGGCACGGTGTTCTTGGACACGACCAAGAACCGCTCCCGCCGCTGGTGCACCATGGCCGCCTGCGGCAACCGCGAGAAGCAGCGCCGCGCACGACGCGCCTAGCGCCCCTCGTGCCCCTCGTGCCTCTCGTGCCTCTCGCCCCACGCCGTATCTTTCCCCACGCCAGCCCTCGTATGCTCACCGGCACCCCACCGACCATGCCTCGTCGCAGACTCACGTCCGTCGCCGCGCTCGCCGCCATCACGCTGCTCAGCGCGACCGTTGTCGCACCCCTCGCCGCACAGATGGGGGGCGGTCGTGGAAACGCCCTGCCGCCGCGCGACACCACGCGGAAGGTGCTGGTCGTGCCCGGTCAGCGTGACGGGGCGTCGATGTTCCCGTTGGTCAAGTATCCGGAAGTGCAGCCCACGCAGTGGGGGGTGATGGACTTCGATCATTACCACACCACCGAAGAGATGAACTACTGGATGCAACGCTGGGCCACGGAGCGCCCGGAGATCGTCCAGGTGTACGAAGTGGGCAAGACGTTCGGCGGACAGTCGATCTGGCAGCTCACGCTCACTAACACGGCCACGGGCACACACACCGACAAGCCGGCGGCGTTCTTCGAAGGCGGTCGGCACTCGGGCGAGATCACGTCGAGCGCGAGCATCATGTGGCTCGCGTGGCACCTGATCGAGAATTACGGCAAGGACACCGCGATCACGCGACTGCTCGACACCAAGGCCCTCTACCTACGACCGAACAACAATCCGGATGGCGCGGACATGTACCGCCTCACCGCGCAGACGAATCGGAGCAGCGTGCGTCCGATGGACAACGATGGCGATGGACTGTACGACGAGGATCCGGGCGAAGACCTGAACGGCGACGGCTACATCACGCAGATGCGCCAGTTCGTGGGTGCGGGGAAAGGCACGCACGTGGTCGACACCGCCGACAGTAAAGGACGCCTCATGCGCTCGGTCGGCGCAGGCCGCGGCGACTATCTGATGTTCGCCGAAGGCATCGACAACGACAAGGACGGCCGCATCAACGAGGACGGGGTGGGCGGACTCGATCTGCATCGCAACTACCCGTACAACTGGCGTCCGGAGACCGAAGCGACGGGACGCGGCTTCACGCAGGGCGGCGCCGGCGCGTATCCGCTCTCCGAGCCCGAAACGCGCTCGGTGTTCCTGTGGCAGGTGAATCATCCCAATATCAGCGTCACGAACTCCATGGACACGTCGGTCCCCATGCACCTGCGCGGGCCGAGCACGTGTGAAGATGCGGAGTGCGTGTTCCCCAGCGACCTGAAGCTGCTCCTGCACTACGACTCCGTCGGTCTCACGCACACGGAGTATCCGTGGGCGGGCAACGTGTATCGCACGTATGCCACGCGCTTCGCACCGCCGGGGCAAGGCACGCCGCAGCCGCTGTTCGGGCACGGTCCCGACTTCGGCTACTTCCAGATGGGACAGATCTGGTACGGCGACGAGCTGTGGAACGGCGGACGCGAGCGGGACTACAACGGCGACGGCCGCTGGGACGAGTACGAAGTCCTGCGGTACTGCGATGAGGAGTTCGCCGGGAAGTGCTTCCTGCCGTGGACCAAGGTGCAGCACCCGGATCTGGGCGAAGTCGAGGTCGGCGGCATGAACCCGAAGTTCTGGTCGCAGAACGGTCCGCCCGAGGTCTTGGAGCAGTGGGCCAGCCGCCAGGCGCGATTCAACCTCGCCATGGCCCTCGACCTCCCGCAGGTCGAGATCACGAACGTGGCGGTGAGCAAGGTGCGCATGTCGGCCGACTCCGCGACCCACGAGGTCAAGGTCACCGTGCGCAACACGGGACGGATCCCCACCGCGCTCGAGCAGGCCAAGCGTGTGAAGATCGTGCGTCCTGACGTCCTCACGATCCAAGCCACCGGTGGATCACCGGCGCGCACGACCACGCGTGGCGCCGAGTTCTTCCTCAACGGCTTCGAGACCCGCGTGCTGACGCTGCGCGTGCGCGCGCCCGCCGGCCAGAGCATCGAGATGAACGCCCGTGTGACGAGCACCCGCGGTGGTGTGGCCGACGCCCCGGTGCGCATCACACCGTAAGCGATCGCCGGAACGCGCCGCACGGCCCCCCACGGAAAAGGGGCGGAGGGAAAAATCCCCCCGCCCCGATCCGGCCCAGGCTCCCACAACTCCGTTTCGTGCCTCTCGTGCCACTCGTGCTTCTCGTGCTTCCGCCGTTAGGCGCTCTTGAGGTACCCCATCGTCACCGCGTACTCTCGCAGCTCCTTCTGTAGGATCCGCCGCCCGCGGAACAACCGGCTCTTCACCGTGCCTTCCGGCACACCGAGGATGCGCGCGATCTCCGCGTAGCGCATGCCGTGCAGGTCGCTTAGGATCAGCGCGGCACGGTACTCGTCGGGCAAGCGCGTGATCGCGTTGACGATCTGCTCATCGAGGAAGGAGTCGTAGAACGTGCCCTCCGGATCCGCTTCGCCCACCGCTTCGTAGCCCGTCCACCCATCGGGCTCGTCGAGCTGCGGCACTTCGCGCGCATCGATCCGACGCTTCTTGGAGACGAAGGCATGGTAGAGGATGGTGAACAACCAGGCGCGGATGTTGGTGCCGAGCCGGTACTGCTCCCAGCGTTCGAACGCGCGGAGCATGGTGTCGTTCACGAGGTCCTCGGCGTCGTCGCGGTTGCGCGAGAGCTTGAGACCGAAGCTGTAGAGCGCATCGAGCTGCGCGAGCGCTTCACGTTCGAACTGCGCGCGGCGCATCACGACCATGTCGTCAACAGCGGGCGTGCTCGACGCGACGAACTCCGTCGCGGTAGCAGACGTCAGCACCATGTCCTGCACTCCCTCGTCATGCGTATCGCGGACCAAGCCGCGCACGCTCGTGGACTTACTCGACGGCACGGAGGCCTCCCGCGCGCACTTGCTGCCCGACGAACCGCTTCAGATCCCCCGCCACCCCCTGCATCACGCCCGCATCCTGCTTGACCCGCGAGAGCGTGACCGCGCCCTCGAGTGCTGCGATGATGAAGTGCGACAACCGCCGCGCATCGGTGGCCGGCAAAAGCCGGTCGCGCATCTCCCACAACAATGACTGCAACTGCGTCGCCCACCGGTCGAACACCGTGGCCACGCGCTGCCGATACCCGTCGTCCATACCGGCGAGGTCGATGCCGATGGCGCCGAACGGCGAGCCACCACGCAGACCACGCTCCACCTGCAACGCCACCAGCGTGTCGATGAACAGCATCAGACGATCGAGTGGATCGATCATCGGCTCACGCAGGATCGCGAGCCCACGCTCGCACACCCGCTCGAACTGACGCTCGATCACTTCATTCGCCAGCTGTTCCTTGGAGCGGAAGTAGTGGTAGAAGTGACTCTTGCCCGAGAGGCCCGACTGCGAGATCACATCGTCCACCGACACGTGGGCATAGCCCCGCTCGGCCAACAGGGTGGCCGCGGCATCAAGAATGGTCGCACGTCGATCGCTCATGACCAGTAACTTGGACTGGCGAGTCCTAATGCGCAAGCCCCCTCCACGAAAAAGCCCAAACTGTTGTCTAGCAACAGTTTGGGCTTATACAGCCGGTCGTGCAGGATGTTCCACCACGCATCCAATCCTTTCGAACTAGGACTTCCGGGTCCGCGAGTCCGATCGGCGGAAATCCGTCGTCGGCGCCGCTACCGCCGCCGCCCCTTCTTCCCCTTCTTGCCCTTGGGTCCCTCGCGACGGCCCTCGTGCCCGCGCCCACCACCGTGGACCCGCGCCCCACCCTTCTTCTGCCGGCGCGCCTCCTCAACTCGCGGGTCGGTGCGCTTGCCATCCCGACGGTCGCGCCCGCCCTCCTCGGGATACCACGGCCGATCGAGCAGCTCCTGCACCTCAGCCAGCGTCGCCCCGCGCACGGAGCCGCGCGCCCCCCGCGGCACCACGAAGCGCAGCGGTCGGTCCAGCTCGGGGAGCTCCGTCTCGTGCAGGTTGCGCACCACCTTCTCGGGGATCCGGAGCCGCGCCACGCCGAACGACACGCCCTCCGGCGTCTGCTCCACATCGTACTCGATGGGCACTGGCCGCTCGCGGATATCGGCCGCCCCCGGTAGCGCCATGTACTGCGCGCGGTCGGCGTCCGACACCAGAGCGCTGAAGTCGAGCACCGGCCGCGAGGCCCGCCACTGGTGCACATCCTCCACACCCGCCAGCGCGGCCTCGTACATCGCCGTCAGTTCTTCGAGGCCCAATCGCGCCGTCACACCCCCACTGCGGCGCCAAATTTCGCGCACTTCACCGATCTCACGCTCGTAGCGACGCACCGACGGGTGGATCGCCTCGCCACGCGCCAGCGCGCCCGCGAGGATCCGCCGTGCCTCCGGGCCCTCCTCACCGCGCCAGCTCCGAAGCGGCTCGTCCTCCTGCTCCAGGGCAAATCCGAAATACGTGACCCGGCGCCGCAGCACCAACGGCGCCTGCGCGCGGTCGCGGTCGAACAGCAACTGCGGCGGATGCACCCGCGCATGCTTCCGCACGATGTCGCGCGGGATCTGCGTCCCTTCGATCGACGCGCGCGGCGTCCCGAAGCGATCGGCGAAGTACCGGATCGGGCCGGCCACCGCACCCCAACTCCCCGCCACGCTCGACCGCGACACGCGCGCCGACTCACCGTCGGCCTTCTCTTCGTCGATCACCAACGCGAACGGCTGGAGCTTGGCCAGCAGATCCTGGAACTGCCGCAGCACACCATCGCGCGCCAACGGCAAGTCGCCCGGCAACGGCATCTTGAGCGCACGGTACACACTCGCCATCGCCAGCGCCGCATCCTCGATCGACTTCACGAGGATGCCCACCTCCTCGGCCCACGCTTGGATCTCCTCGTGGAAGAGGTGCCGCGGCATGTCGTACACTTCGCCCACCCACCCGAAGCGCCGATACGCCTCCGCGTACACATTGTACGCCGTGAGGTGATCCGAGCCCGGCACGATAAGGTGATCGATGTGCCGCTCTTCGCGCGACATCCGATGCAGCGACTCGATGCCGCTCATCACCGCGAGCGCCGGCAACAACGCATCGTCGCCGTTCACCAAGAGCTCGGCCCACGGCCGATCGCAGGGCATCGCTTCCACCGCGCGGCCATAGCGTGTGAGCTTGCCGTTCTCGACGACACCGCGCTCTTCGAGTCCACCCAGCGCGCGACGATAGGCGAGGCGATCCAGCGGCACGGGCAAGTCGAGATCATCCGCGCGCACGCCGAGCGCGGCGCACGTCAGCGCCACGCGCTCCGAGTCACCCGCGAGCTGGAAGTCGGGCGCGATGGGGCGCAGCGCGCGGAAGTCGAGATCGCGATCGCTGAGGATGAACACCTTGCCGCCGGCCACGCGCCCGTGCACGCGCCCGGCCATCTGTAGGATCTCGTTGGGACCGAGGTGCAGCTTGGTGAGCACGTTGCGCCCCTTCTCGATCACATTGGCGAAGCGCGAGTCGTCGATGATCACCGTGTCGAGGCCCTGCACATTGAGCGCGCTCTGGCCGGCCGCGGTCATGGTGAGCAGGAACGGTGGCTTGGTCTCGCCCTCGAGGAACGGACGGATCACGCGGATGGGTTCGCCGCCATGATAATGCGCCACGGCGACGCGCGGCCAGCGCTGCGCCACATCCGCCGCCACTTGCTCCACCATCGCGCGCGTGGGCAGGAACACGCCGACGCCGCGCTTCTCCTTCATCACGCGCGCCATGAACTTGTCGTCGAGGAAATCGACGGGATTCTTGGCGACTATGCGTACATCCGCGGCCTTCGTGGGATCGAACACCGTGCTCTCGATCACGGCCGCCGCGTTCAAGTACCGCTGGTAGAACGACGGATCGACGGTGGCCGAGAGCCAGATGAAGCGGCAACCCGCGCGCTTCCCGAGCGCTAAGCACAACTCGAGCTCGGCCGACGTTTGGTGCACTTCGTCAACGACGAGCGTGTCCTTGGCGGTGATGTCGCCGTCCTGGAACCAGCGTCGCGCGATGCCGGTCGTGACGATGATGACATTCCACGTCGGCGTCTCGGGCGTGGCTTCGCGTTCGCGGTTGATCACGCCCACGCGCAGGTCCGTGGTGCCGAGGAGCTTCTCGGCCATCGGCTTCACCGAGAGCGTCTTGCCGGTGCCGGTGCCGGCGACGATGCCGAACGGCTTGCGCTTCTCGGCCAGCTCGGTCAGCTCAGCGCCGTGCCGCTTCCAGAGGATGGTCTCGATGTCGAGCGTGAACGCCAGCTCGATGGTCTCGCACGCCGCGCGGGTGGGGGCGATGACGATGATGCGTCCGGTCGACGGACCCGCGGCCACGAAGGCATCGTGGTCGAGCGGAAGATAGGGGTCGCGGACATCACGCACGCGCGAAAGCTAACGCGCGGTGGGCGGGATGGAGTCGCGTTTGATGGTGGTGTCGCGCTGGGCGGTGGGATCACGCTTGGCGCTGCTGTCCGTGGCGGCGGGGCCCTTGGTGGCAGCGGTCTTGGTCGGTGCCGTCAGTGGCACACGCAGGCCTGGCACCGGCAATCCCTTCGTGGCCCGCGAGCGCAGGAGCTCACTCACGCTCGGCCCCCGCGTCGTGTCCTTGCTCGGGCCGAAGATCACCCGACCATTGGCCGGATTGTTCTTCAGCGCGGTGGCACAGTCCGTGGGAGCGGGTTGCTGCTCCGGAGGCACGCCGTTGACCCAGATCCGGCACATACCCGCCGGCGGCACATACTGCGCCGGGATCGCGATCTCATTGCCCCGCCCCTGCCCCACTGCCAATGTCGGCAGCGCCGCGAGCGCGAAGAGCGTGATGAGGGAGCGAGTCGGGAGCGACACAGCAGAGCCAGTGGAGGGAGTCGTCAGAAGACGACCAATGCCCCGGGGCGGACACAGGGAGCTACGTAAGGGTACCCTGGTGCGCTGGGCTCGGTTCCGCTTCGGTGGGCTGAGACTATTAACTGAATAACGCTGAAATCGCTGAGACGCGCTGAAAAGCGCTGGAACTGCAACAGATGGGGGGGAACCGCAAAAGCACTATTTGTAGGCCCCCAAAGGCAGTTAACAGCGCCCTTCAGCGTCTTTCAGCGCTCTCAGCGTTAACTCAGTTCAAAAAGCCGATCCCCACACCAGCACCGTCTCAAGCAGGCGGCGGCGCCCGATCCGGGGTCCGCCCGCCACGCCCACCGGAAGTAGGCGGCCGGCGGATGACGCGTTCGCCCTGCAGTCCCACGCGCTCCACGAGGGCCGTGAAGCGGGGATCGCTGCGCAGGGGGTCCCAGAAGTGCATGCTCAGCGGCTCGGTCACGAAGACGGGGTCCCGCCGCACCGCCGCGCGCTCGAGGTAGAACAGCGCGCTGTCCTTTTGTCCGAGCGCCAGTTTGATCTTGGCGATGGCGGACGCGTTGCGGTCCGTGTCCGCGCCGCGCTGCAGCAGCACCAAGATCTCTTCGGCCCGTTGCGGCTGCGCGGTCATCGCGTACGCGGCGCCGACCGAGCCAAGCACCCTGGGTGAGGTGGGCGCGAGCGAGCGGGCCACTTCGAGCTCGCGAAGCGCGTCGGCGGTACGCCCCGCATCGAGCAGGATCACACCGTACGTCCAGCGGGGCGTGACCTGCGTCGGCGCCAGCTCGGCCGACCGTTTGGCCAAGGCCACCGCGCTGTCCGTGGCGCCAACGGCCTGACGCGCGAACGCCCGCACCGACGCGTTGGTCGGTGAGGCCGGGTCGAGCACATTGGCGCGCCGCAGATCCTCCGTGGCGCCGCCCGTGTCACCGCGCAGCAACTTCAGCTCGCCGGACCATTGCCGAGCGAGCGGATCGCTGGGGTCGAGCGCGGTGGCCTTGGCGAGATCGCGCTCCGCCTCCGCGAATTGCCAATTGCCCAACTGCAACGCGCCGCGCGCTGCGTACGCCTCGGCCAACGTCGAATCGAGCGCCAAGGCCTTGTTCGCCGCCACGAGCCCCGCCGCGTTGGTGGTCCGCGGGTCGGCATCGGTGTACTTGGGCAACTGCGCTTGCACCGTTGCGATACCCGCATACGCCCGCGCGAACGTCGGATCGGCCTTCACCGCGAGCTCATACTCCCGGAGCGCCGCCGTCAACGAGCGCGCATCGCGACGCTGGAAGAGGGCGCGGCCTCGCAAGTAGTGATCGTACGCCACGGGGTTCACGTCGCCCACGCGCACCGCCGGCGTCGGCGCCGCCGGCGTCACGGGTGCCGCGACAGGGGGCGCCGCGGCGAGCGCCGTGCCCGCGGGCGTCACGCCGAGCTCCGAGCCCACCGCATCCACGACGGCGCGTGCCAGGTCGTCTTGCACCGCGAACAGATCCTTGCCCTCGCGGTCATACACGTCGGACCACACCGTGAACCCATCCGTGGCATCGACGAGCCGCGTGGTCACCCGCACGCGATCACCCTGCCGCTGCACCGTGCCCTCGAGGAGATATGCGACACTGAGGGCACGCCCGATCTCCACTGGCGTCGCACCCGTGGCCTGTGCGTTCTGCGTCGCCGAGCGCGAAACGACCTTGAAGTCCCCCACCCGCACGAGCGCCGAGGCGAGCTCGTCAGTCATGCCGGCCGCGAGATACCCATCGGTGGAGTCGGCGCTCAAGCTCACCAGTGGCATCACCGCGATGGAGCGTTCGTCCACCGCGATCGTGGCGGCCGGCGGCACCGTCGTGGTGATGACGTCACCGTCGCCTGCGGTGCGCGCGATCAAGAAGCCCACCGCCACCAACAGCGCGGCGGTCATGCCCACCAAGCTCCAGCGCGCGATCGGCGCCGACGTCACCACCGTCGCCGGAAGCGCGGGCGCTGAGGCGAACGCCCCACTCACCATCGCCGGATCTTCGAGCGCCTGTGCGACGGCCTGCGCCGTGGCCGGACGCTGCGCGGGCTCCTTTTCCAAGCACGCCATGATCAACTCGGCCAGCGCGCGTGGCACCTCCGGCCGCTTGAGCGCGATGTGCGCTGGCACCTCCGAGATGTGCGCCGCCATCATCTGCGCGGGCGTACGTGAGCCGAACGGTGAGGCCCCCGTGAGCATCTCGTACGCCATCACCCCGAACGCATAGAGATCCGCGCGATGATCCACGTTCGGGTCACCAGCGCACTGCTCGGGCGCCATGTACGCGGGCGTGCCGAGCGCCGTCCCGGCCCGCGTGATCGTGCCATCCGGCTCGCCACTGACGGGCACCCGCGCCGACCAGAGCGCCTTGGCGACACCGAAGTCGGCCACCACCGCCGCGCCCGCAGTGAGCAACACGTTGTCGGGCTTGATGTCGCGGTGCACCACGCCCCGCTCGTGCGCATACGCGAGTGCGCGCGCCACATCGCGCAGGATCGACACCGAGTGCGGCACCGACAACGGCCCGAACCGCTCGATCCGCATGCGCAGCGACTCGCCGTCCACGAAAGGCATCGTGAAATACGGCAGGCCGTCCACCTCATCCGTCGAGAGGATGCCGACGATGTTGGGGTGTTGCAGCGACGCCGACACGAGGATCTCGCGCCGGAACCGATCGTGCGACACGGTGGCCGCGAGATCGGGCGGGAGCACCTTGATCACCACCCGCCGGTCGAGCGACACCTCGCGCGCCACGAATGTGCGTGACATCCCCCCACCACCGAGCTCGCGCTCGATGATGTATGCGTCATGCAAGGCGGCCTGTAGCCGCTCGGGGGACCCTAGGTTGGACATCGACTCGGCTCGCGGATTCGGGCACTCATCCTGTTAGACGCCACGCTGGGGCAAATAGTTGGCGGCCAGACACGAGCGTGGCCGCGCGCGCCTCAGCCGCGTGGTTCTCCGAAGCTGACCCCCGTCGCCCGCGCGGTACGGACCACATCGTGCCGCGGATCCACGCGCTTGGTGTCGCGCAGGGCCTCGACGAAGGGGAGCGTCACGATGTTGGGCGGCTGCAGCGCCACCATGTGCCCCCACTTCCCCGCCGCCACCGCCTCCACCGCCGCCCCGCCGAAGCGCGTCGCCAGGAGCCGATCATAGCCCGTGGGCATCCCGCCCCGCTGCAAGTGCCCGAGCACCATCGAGCGGGCCTCCTTGCCCGTGCGCGTCTGCAACTCGGCCGCCAACCGCTCGGCCACGCCGCCCAAGCGCCGCGCCTGCCCTGGCAACGACGCGCCGATCAGACTCTGCTCGCCCCCGATCGGGACGGCCCCCTCCGCCACGACGAGTAGCGTGTACTTGCGCCCACCCGCATCGCGCTCGGTCACCACGCGGGCGACGGCCTCGATGTCGTACGGGATCTCGGGGATCAGGATCACATCTGCCGCCCCAGCGAGGCCGGCGTGCAACGCGATGAAGCCCGCCTCGCGCCCCATCACCTCGAGCACCATCACGCGATCGTGGCTCTCAGCGGTGGTATGCAACTTGTCGATCGCTTCGAGGGCCGTGCTCACCGCCGTGTCGAAGCCGAACGTCGCCGTCGTCCCCGACACATCGTTGTCGATGGTCTTGGGCACACCGACGATGCGCACGCCGCGCGCGTACAACTGCTGCGCGATGGCCAGCGACCCATCACCACCGATCGTGATGAACGCTTCGATGCCGAGGTTGCGCGCGTTGGCGAGGAGCTCTTCGCTCCGGTCCACTTCGGTCCACGTCCCGTCCGCCGCCCGCACCGGATACGCGAACGGATTGCCGCGATTGGTGGTGCGCAGGATCGTCCCGCCAAGGTGCGCGATCCCGCGCACGACATCGCGCGTGAGGGGCACGACCTCGTCCTCGCCGAGCAGCCCCATGTAGCCACGCTTGACGCCGAGCACCGTCCAGCCGCGATCGAGCGCCGACAAGACGGCCGCCCTGATCACCGCATTGAGGCCCGGCGCATCCCCGCCGCCCGTCGAGATCGCGATCCGCATGCCCTACTCTCCCCGGTGAGTTCGCAGGAGCCCGAGGATCTCGCCCGGCAGTGCATGCCGATGGAGGACGGACTTCTGGAAGATGTACGTTCCGTCCACGTCCACTTCGAACCGGCCACCGCTCGATGGCTTCAGGACGATGTCAATGTCCGGGAATCCTGCTCTGATGGCGTCCGCCAGACCGGCGGCTCGTGGTTCGTAGTTTCAAACGACGCAGTATTCGATCTGGACTCGCACCGGTGGCTCCATGAAGGTCTACCCCAAAGTTAGTGGCGCGTCCCTTACGCCGCCTTCGTTCTCGTCGTATCGTGACGTAGTCTCTCACCCGACTCCTATGCTGCGCCTGCTCGTCCTCTTCGCCGTCACGGCCGCCACGGCCACGGCCCAGACCTCCCCGCTCCACGCCCTCATCGATCGCCACGCCGGCGAGGTGAACGCCCAGGTCATCGCCTGGCGCCGAGACATCCACGAGCACCCCGAGCTCTCGGGCGAAGAGGTGCGCACCGCCAAGCTGGTGGAGCAGGCGCTGGTCCAGATGGGCATCGAGGTGCGCGCGCAGGTCGGCGGCCACGGTGTGGTCGGTGTGCTCCGCGGCGCACGCCCTGGCCCCACGGTGGCGCTCCGCGCCGACATGGACGCGCTGCCGGTGGCCGAGGCGACCACGCTGCCGTTCAAGTCCACGGTCCGTACCACCTTCCGCGGCCAAGACGTGGGCGTGATGCACGCCTGCGGCCACGACGCGCACGTCGCCATGCTGCTCGGCGCGGCCTCCGTGCTCTCGCGGATGCGCGATCGACTCCCGGGCACGGTGGTGTTCATCTTCCAGCCGTCGGAGGAGGCGCCGCCGGGCGGTGCATTGGACATGATCGCCGCGGGTGTGCTCGACGCGCCCAAGGTGGACGCGATCTTCGGCCTGCACGTGTTCCCTGGTGAGGTGGGCCGGCTGGAGTACCGCGAAGGCCCGATCATGGCCAGCGCGGACAACTACCGCATCACCATCCACGGCAAGCAGACGCACGGCGCGCGGCCGTGGGACGGCACGGATCCCGTCGTGATCGGGGCGCAGGTGGTCACCGCGCTGCAAACGCTGGTGAGCCGGCAGACGGACCTCACGCTCACGCCGGCGATCGTCACCGTGGGTGCGTTCAACGGCGGGGTGCGCGAGAACATCATCCCCGACAGCGCGGTGCTCATCGGCACCATCCGCACGTTCGACCGCACCGTGCGCACGCAGTTGCACGAGCGGCTCACGCGCACCGCCATGAAGATCGCTGAGGCGTCGGGCGCCCGCGC
>JBEIVF010000028.1:0-14366 GCA_040374005.1 Gemmatimonadaceae bacterium
CCTTCCAGATCGCCGACGACGTCCTCGACGTCACGGCGACGACGCATGAGCTCGGAAAGACGGCCGGCAAGGACGTGGCCGTCCAGAAGAGCACGTACCCGGCGCTTCTTGGCGTCGCGGGTGCGATTTCTCGCGCGAACGCGTTGGTCGAAGAGGCGTGTGCGGCGCTCGCCGCGCACGCCTTGCTGACCCCTGCGCTCGAGCACCTCGCCCGATTCACCGTGACGCGCCGCTCGTAGGCACCCACTCACCCGTCGTTCCCATGGCCCTTCTCGACCGTATCCACTCACCCGCTGACCTCAAGCGCCTCGATCGCGCGGATCTGCCGGCGCTCGCGCAGGAGATCCGCGACTTCCTCATCCGCACCTGCGCGGACACGGGCGGGCACATCGGCGCGGGACTCGGCGTCGTCGAACTCACGATGGCGTTGCACTACGTGTTCGACACGCCGCGCGACCAGCTCGTGTGGGATGTCGGTCACCAGGGCTATCCGCACAAGGTGCTCACGGGCCGCTGGGACCGCTTCGACACGCTGCGCCAAGAGAACGGCATCTCGGGCTTCCTCAAGCGCAGCGAGAGCGAGTACGACACGTTCGGGGCCGGCCACGCCGCCACGGCGATCTCGGCCGCGCTCGGCATGGCCGCGGGCCGTGATGTGAAGGGCGAATCGTTCAAGGTCGCCGCCATCCTCGGCGACGGCGCGCTCACCTGCGGCCTCGCGTACGAGGGCCTGAACAACGCCGGCGCGTCCGACCGCGACATCCTGATCATCCTCAACGACAACGAGATGTCGATCGCGCCTAACGTCGGCGCGATCAACAAGTATCTCACGTCGGTACAGCGGAACCCCATCTACAACCGCCTGCGCTCCAAGATCGGCGAGCTGGTGGATGCGGCGCCGGGACCGTTGCATGGCGTGGGGCAGTTGGTGCGGAAGTGGGAAGAGTCGATGAAGTCCTTCCTTACGCCGGGCGTGTTGTTCGAAGAACTCGGCTTCCGCTACATCGGGCCCATCGACGGTCATGATCTGCCGACGTTGATCGACACCATGAAGGCCGTGCGCGAGATGGACGGTCCGCGGTTCTTGCACGTGATCACGCAGAAGGGACGCGGCTTCCCCGCGGGCGAGCACGGCGAGAAGTGGCACGCGTTGCCGCCGGGCCACGATCCGGCCACGGGCAAGCAGCTCAAGGCCGCGACGGGGAATCCCAACTACACCGCGATCTTCGGGACCGGCCTCGCGGACATGATGGAGGAGTACCCCTCGGCCGTGGCCATCACCGCCGCCATGCCGAGTGGCACGGGCACCGTGCAGGTGCAGAAGCGCCATCCGTCGCGGTACTTCGACGTGGGCATCGCCGAAGGCCACGCCGTGACGTTCTCGGCGGGCATGGCCACGCGTGGCATCCGTCCCGTGGTCGCGATCTACTCGACGTTCCTGCAGCGTGGCTTCGACAACATCGTGCACGATGTGGCGCTCCAGCACCTGCCGGTGATCTTCGCGATGGACCGCGCGGGATTGGTCGGTGAGGACGGGGAGACGCACATGGGCTTGTACGACCTGGCCTACATGCTCGCTGTCCCTGAGATGGTCGTCACGGTGCCGCGCAATGCCACCGAGATGTTGGCGCTGCTCCGCACGGGGCTCGAGTACGATCAGGGTCCGTTCTGCTTCCGCATCCCGCGTGACACCGCCCCGGATGTCCCACCGGTCACGAAGGACATCCCCGCCGTGCCGTTCGGGACGTGGGAGGTGTTGCGCCAGGGCCGCGATGGCGTGGCGATCCTCGCCATCGGTCCGATGGTCAACCAGTCGCTGGCCGCCGCGGAGCAGTTGGCCGCCGAAGGGCTGGATGTCACCGTCGTGAATGCGCGCTTCGTAAAGCCGTACGACAAGGTCGCGCTCGACGCGCTCCTGTCGTCGCACAAGTTGTTCCTCACCGTGGAAGAAGGCACGCTGGTCAACGGCTTCGGTGCGTACATGGCGGCCGAGATCGCGCGGCTCGATCCGCACGCCCGCGTGCATGTGCACGGCGTGCCGGATCGGTGGATCTACGCCGCGTCGCGCGTGCGGCAATTGGCGCAGTGCGGGTTGCACCCCGAGGGCATCGCGGATCGCGTCCGCGCGTTGCATCGCAGCGAAGCGTTGGCCGGCTGATGCGCATCGGCGTCATCGGGCACCACGGCTACGAGGGACTCGCCGACCGGCTCGCCGGTCTGCGGGACATCGCGCCGTCGCTCGGCGCGACGATCGCATTCGAACCGGATCTCATCGATCTCGCCCCCGGCGCGGAGTTGCTCGTCGAGCCCCACGGACTCGACCTGCTGCTCACGCTGGGTGGCGACGGCACGTTGCTCCGGGGGGCGCGGTTCTTGGCGGGGCATCCCGCGCCTATCCTCGGCGTCAACATGGGACGGCTCGGCTTCCTCACGGCCTGCAGTACCGACGAGCTGGAGTCAGCCGTGCGACGGGTGGCCGCCGGGGAGTTCACGGCGCAGAAGCGCCTCGCGTTGGAAGCCGTCGTCACGGACGGCAACGGGGTGGTGAAGCACCTGCGGGCGCTCAACGACGTCGTGCTCGACAAACGGGGTACGGCGCGGGTGCTCCGACTGTACGTGGAGGTCGACGGCCACATGGTGGGGCGGTACGCCGCTGATGGGGTGATCATCGCGACCCCCACGGGCTCCACCGCCTATTCGCTCTCCGCGGGCGGTCCGATCATCGTGCCCACGGCCACCTCGATCCTCGTGACGCCGGTCGCGCCCCACACCCTCGGTATGCGTCCCCTCGTCGTCGATGGGGGCGCGGTGGTCCGCGTGCGCGCAGAAGATTGCCACGAGGATCTTTGGGTGACGGTGGACGGGCAGGTGGATGCGATCTTAGGACGCAGCGCGACGCTCGAAGTCCGAGCGGCCGCCGCCCCCGTCCGATTGGTGCGGTTCGACGGGTCCACGTTCTATTCGCGATTGCGCGGGAAGCTCGGCTGGGGTGGTCTCTCCCAGCGGGATGGCGAGTGATCGCTCGGAGCAGGTATGCTCGTTGAACTGCGGGTCCGTGATCTCGCGATCATCGATGGGCTCGCGCTCCCGCTCGCGCCGGGCTTCAATGTCCTGAGCGGTGAGACGGGCGCTGGCAAGTCGATCATCGTCGGTGCGTTGTCGCTCCTCACGGGTGAGCGAGCATCCACCGATGTGATCCGCACCGGCGCGGACAAAGCGTCGGTCGAGGGCGTCTTCGATCTCTCCCAGCGCGACGATCTGCGCGCGCTCTTCGACGAGCGGGGCATCGACTGCGCCGATGGCCTGTTGGTCCTCAAGCGCGAAGTCGCGGCAGGCCGCACGCGCGCGTGGGCCAATGGCTCGCCGGTCACCGCTGGTGTGCTCGCCGAGCTCGGGCGCACGTTGGTCAACATCCACGGCCAACACGAAGCGCAGGCCTTGCTCGACCCCGCGGCGCAACGCCGCATCCTCGATGCCTTCGCCGAGGCGCAGCCGCTCGCGGACACCGTGCGCCGCACGCACGCGCACCTCGCGTCGCTGGAGCGCGACCACGCCGATCGCGCGCGTCGCCGCGCCGAAGCGGCCAAGCGCGAGGATTATCTGCGCCACGTCGTGCGCGAACTCGGCGACGCCAAGTTGCAGGACGGCGAGGACAGTGCGCTGTCGGATGAGCATCGCCGACTGCAGCACGCCACCGAGTTGCGGCAGACGAGTGCCGAAGCCGCCGCCGCGCTCGACGGCGACGACGCGTCCATCCTGTCGCGCCTTGGGGTGGTGGACCGGGCGTTGTCGTCCCTCGCGCGACTCGATCCCGCGTTAGGTCGCTTGCGCGAGATGTACGATGCCGCGTGGTACCAGTTGCAAGAGTTGGCCCGCGAGCTCGAGGCCTACGCCGAATCGGCGACGGACGATCCGGAGCGGCTCGCCGCGGTGGAGGAACGCCGCGACCTCATCCATCGGCTGACGCGCAAGTATGGCGGCAGTGAGTCGGCGGCGCTGGCGCAGTTCGAGGAGTCACGGCGCGAGTTGTTGCTCGTGGACGATGTCGCCGGGAGCGACAGTGCCTTCGCCGCCGACCTCGCAGCGGCCACCACGGCGCTCACCACGGCAGCGCGGGCGCTCACGGACGCGCGCACCGCGGCGGCCACGCGCCTCGGGCGCGATGTCGAGGCCCTCTTGCCGTCGTTGGGATTGGCCGATGGGCGGCTCACCGTGGAGTTGCGACCGGCGGCGACGATCCCCGCGGATGGCGCCGAAGAGGTGGAGTTCACGGTCGCCCTCAACGTAGGCCATGCGCCGCGCCCCTTGACGCGCGTGGCCTCCGGTGGTGAGCTCGCGCGCGTGATGCTGGCGCTCAAGACCATCCTCGCGCGGCTCGATCGCGTGCCCACGCTGATCTTCGACGAAGTGGACGCGGGCATCGGTGGCGCGGTCGGCCTCCAAGTGGGCGACATGATGCGCGCCGTGGCCGAGCACCATCAAGTGTTCGCGATCACGCACCTTCCGCAGATCGCGGCCCGCGCGCATCACCACATCGTGGTCGCCAAGGGCGCGCGCGGGGGCGTGACCACCGCGGATGTGCAGGTGGTGGGTGACGACGCGCGCGTGACCGAAGTGGCACGCATGCTCGGCGGTGATCCGGAGTCCGCCGTGAGTCGTGAGCATGCGCGGGAGCTGATCGCCGCCGCCGCCACGCCGCTCACTTCCCCCAAAGCTTCGCGTACACGAGCACCCCGAGCCGGTCGCTCCTAGCGGCGAGGATCTCGCCCGCACCGGCGATCACGTAGCCGCGTTCCCACGAGAGCTCGATGGGTCGCTTGCTGCGCCCGCGTTGCCACGCGGCGATGGACGACCACGTGACGCCGAAGGACGCTTCATGCGCGGTGATCGCGGCCCCCTCGGCCTGCAGGGCCACCGCACCTGAGGCGGGGGAGACCTCCCGCCACAGCGTCGCAGCTTCGTGCATGAAACGATACCGCGTGCCGACGGCGAGGTAATCGTTGAACACCCAGCGCGGTGCGAGTTCGATCTGGATGCGATCGCCCGGCGTGCGATCCGCCAAGACGCGGCGCGTGAGTGGCAGGTACGGCGCGAGGGCGGCATCGGGCAGGCGCGCCACACGCTCGTCGCCGAGCTGTTTGGTGTAGCGCACGAGCAGCGATCCCCACGCATGCGCGCCCCACAGGAGGTCGGTGGCCGACGTGACCTCGACGTCGTGCTGGCCATCGCCAGTGGGGAGCATCAGCGGATCATCCGGATCGACGGGTGATCCGGTGCCGAGCCGCATCGTGGCGCCCACCGACTGCCGCCACCGACGTCCGGCACTGGTGCCGAGCCGCGACCAGGGCCGATCGCCGGTGCCATCGAAGAGGCGAAACCATAGCCCGACATCGATGTCGCCCCAGCCTTGCTGATACCGACGGCCCCACGGACCCAGCGCGTACGCGCCATCCGCATCCTCGAGCAACGCGTGCAGGTCGGCGACCGTCAGCGGTGTCGCCGCCCCCACGACGCCGAGGGTCGGGTCGATGCCGGTCTCGCCGTAGCGCGCGTAGGCATCGCGGAGCGCCGTGATCGCCGTCCCCACCTGCGCGTGGGCGTCCGTCGTGGCCAAGGGGACGAACGCCCCCGGGGTGACGCTGTTCGCCCCGCCGTACGTGCGTCCGATCGCGTCGCCGAAGGTCCGCGTGGCTGACGCGAGCGAGCGCACCTGCGTGAGCTCGGTGAGCACGAGACCGCAGCGCGCATCACTGGCCGCGTCAGCGGCGCAGCCGTCAGCCAAGGCGTCGATCGCGGTGGCCGAACGCTGCAGGGCCGACACCAGCGAGGTGTGCTGGGCCAGTGTCCCAGTGCCGCTCAGTGCAGGGTTCGCCCCCACCGTGGCGCCGGTCGCGCTGGCGCGCCAGTTGGTCTGATGCTCCACCCCCACGAGCGGGGCCATCACGCGCAACGTGAGCCGTGACGTGAGACCGAGGGCGAGTTCCAGTGGCACCACTTGCACTTGGCGGCGCACATCGGCACTCACGCCTCCGAGCGAGAGCGAGAAGGCCGCGTTCCCCGTCACGTCGCGGATCGACTGCTCGGCGGCACTCAATCCTGGGAACGTGGCCGTGGTGATGGCACTGCGGGTGAGCCACGCACCGAGGGGATCGCGCTGCCCACGCGCATCGAACCACGCGTCGCCGACGACGAAGCGCGTGGCGAGCCCCACCCGCATCATTCCGGCCGGGAGCGTCCACGCATCGTCACCGGGGCCGAGGACCCGCTGGGCCGCGAGCAGGGACGGCAGCGCCGCCGCGAGCACGCCAGCACGCCAGCACTTCGTCAGGGTCATCGGCCAGTGTCGCAATCCCAGGTGCTCCGCAGTCAGTGAGGTGGGCGGTCGGTGCTTCGGCTCTTAAGTTACAAGGAACCCCTCGCAATTTCCTTCGACGCCTTCTCGTGACACCCTCCGACCTCGCGCGCGTTCCGTGGCAGATCACCGGGAACCATTGGGTCACGCTCCCCTGCATCCATCCGGCTGATGGGGCCGTGCATGCGGTGGGCGTGTTGCACCGCGGTGCGCGGGGTGCGGTGGAGTTCGCCGGCGACGCGGACTTCCTGAGCGGCACCGGGACGCCACTCTTGCGGCCGGTCCTGCACATCAACGGCACGGCGCACGCGATGGCCACCGACGGCGTGGCGTGGGAGCGGGCGCAGCATTGGCTGCCCACGTGCACGGCCAAGGTCGAGTCGCTGACGGTCCGCGGGACCATCTTCGCGCCCTACGGCCGCGACGCCGACATCGCGGGGTTCGTCTACGCCTTCGCGGTCGAGAATCGCGGCGATGCGCCGGTGACGTTCTCGCTCGCACTCGAAGGCGTCTTGGGCCACCGTCAGCTGCGCGTGCGCACACCGGTCCCGTTCGCTGATGCGCACCGCGCGACCGTGGTGGCCCCGGGGGTCGTCGTGCTGGAGGGCAATGCCTTGCCGGGCTTGGTGGCGCTGGCGATCACCAGCGATGTCGTCGCCGATGCCAGCGTCACCGTTGGCGCGACGCCGACGTTCGCCCTGCGCCGTGAGGTCACCATCGCGCCGGGGGGACGCGCCGATCTCGCCTTCTATGTGGCGGCGGGGCCGGAGCGCGACGGGGCCTGCGCCACCGTGGCGGTGATGCGTCGCCGCGGCTGGCGTGATCTGCTCGTGCTCACGCGCGCCGCGCTGCAAGCCGCGGAGCAGAGCACGGGCGACAGTGCGATCGACGCGATCCTGAACCGGCACTTGTACTTCGCGTTGTTCGGCGGGGTCGGGCGCGCGCTCGACGACGCCCAGTACTATCTCGTGCGGAGCCGCGTGCCGTGGTCGTCACACGGGATCACCGTGCGCGATTTCGAAGCACTCACCTGGACGTTGCCCGCCGTGCAACTCGCCGATGCGCCGCTCGCGCGGGAGTTGTTGCTGCGCATGTGCGAGATCCACGGCTATGCGCCGGGCCGTGGCGTCAACTATCTCGATGGGACCCTCTTCGAGCCGGGCTTCACGCTCGAAGGGTGCACGGCCTATGCCGTGGCCGTCGAGCGGTACATCCGCGACACCGAGGACGACCGCATCGTCGAGGAGGCCGCGATCGGTGACGCGCTCTACGCGTCCTCCGACGATCTGGCCGTGCGGCGCAACAAGCAGCACCCGTTGTTCACCACCGAGGTCACGCCCGGGGGTCAGCCCGCGCCACTGCCGTTCACGCTCCATGGCAACGCCATGGTGGCCGCGGCCCTCGAGGTCTTCCGCCGCACGCTCGATGAGGAGTCGGCGCGCAACGTAGAAGACCCCGCCGCCGTGCGCGCCGCCATCCGCCGCCACTTCGTCGTCGACGAGGGCGGGAAGAGCAGCTTCGCCAGCGCCGTGGACCTCAAGGGCGGCGTGACGCTCGACGACGATCCCGCCGCCTCGGCGCTGTGGCTGCCGCTCTGGGAGGCCGTGGAGCGCACCGACTCGGTGTATCGCCGCACGGCCAAGCGCATCGGCGCGCCCTACCAACAGCTGCCGCAGGAGCTGGGGCGCTTGCTCGGTCCCGATGCCGCCGCGGTGCTGGAGTGGCTACGTCGGGCGCCCCTCGATCTCGGCTATGCCGCGACGGCCATCGACGAAAGTGGCGCCGCCGTGGCCGGCGGTGGCGATGCCGCACTGAGCGGGCTCCTCGCCTCCACCCTGTGGTACTCCGTGCACGTGAACGGATTACGTTAGTGGTCGCGCCGCCGAAGTGGCGAAACTGGCTAGACGCAAGAGACTTAAAATCTCTCGAGAGCAATCTCATCCGGGTTCGAGTCCCGGCTTCGGCACTATGATCTATCTGTACGTCGCCCTCGGCGGCGCGGTCGGCGCGTCCGCCCGCTATGCCGTCGCCGAGTGGGCGCGCGTGGCGGTGCCAGCGCATCTGCTCTTCCCGGTGGCGACCTTCGGCATCAACGTGGCGGGGTCGTTCGCGCTGGGGCTGTTGCTCCGCTGGGCGCACCTCACGGGCGCGCCGTCGGTCGAATGGCGCGCGTTCCTCGTGGTCGGACTCTGCGGCGGCTTCACCACCTTCTCGACCTTCAGTGGCGAGACGTTCTCGCTCCTCGATGCGGGCGAGTACGGCCGTGCGGCGCTGTATGCGACGCTCTCGGTGCTGGCGTGTGTGGCCGCGGTGGCGCTTGGCGTGGCGACCGCACGGGCCTTGGCGCGCGGCTAACGCGTCCCAGATTTGAGCGCGAAGGGGACATCCGGCGGCGCGCCACCCTTGGGCCAGTCGTTCTCTTTGCCGGGGTAATCGGGCCGCCCGTGCGAGTTGATGTAGGCCGCCACGTCCAGCGCCGCTTGATCGCTCAGCGTGCCGGGACGGTCGAACGGCATATTGTGCTTGATGAACGCCGCGGCCATGCCCACGCGCGCCATGCCCGCGGCGATCGTGTACGCACCATTGCCCCAGAGTGGCGTGCCTGTCGCCGTCCCCGCGCCGTCGGCGCCGTGGCAACGCGCACACTCCGTCTGGTAGATCACCGTCCCGCGTGTCGCGTCCGCGGGTAGCCCGGCATGGGCCGAGTCCACCCCTTGCCCGGGCACGCGACTTCCCACAGGGACGCCAGCGCTGAGCAACGCATAGTACGCCAGCATCGCCCGCACCCGTGCGTCCTCCGCGGGTAGTCGCCGCCCGGCCAGGCTGCGCTCGATGCACTCGTGGATCCGGTCCTCGATGGTGAGCACCGCCGCCGCTCGCGTCCGGAACTGGGGGTACCGGGCCGTCACCCCCACCCACGTCATCGCGTACTGGCGCCGACCGTCGTCCAAGTGACAGGAGGTGCAACGGAGGCCGTTCCCCACGTGGTCGCCGAGCGAGTCTTTGGTCGCGTTGAGGATCGCCAGCCCGCGCCGCGCCTCGCGGCCGAAGGGGGTGTCGGGGAACTCGACCGCGGGCGCGAGGACGATCGCCGGCCCAGCTGCTGCCGCCGCCGAGTCCGCCGCCGCGGTCAGGGTGGTCCGGTCGATGGTCGTGCAGGCCGAAGCCAGGAGGACCGTGAGGGCGAGCAGGGTGCGCATGGAGAGTACGCTAGTGCATCGCCGCCCTCAGCGCGACTAGTTTTCGGGATGACCGATGTCGTCGCTCTCGCCGCAGAACTCCTGGCCATCCCGTCCACTACGATGGACGAGGGGCCCGTCGTTGATTTCGTTCGCCGCCGCCTGTTGGCGCGCGGGTGGAACGTGGCCATGCAGGAGGTCACCCCGGGCCGTGCCAATCTGTGGGCGTCGCGCGCTGGTGGTGGCGTCACGCTCTCCACGCACCTGGACACCGTCCCACCGTACATCCCGCCGCGCCTCGAGGGCGATACGCTCTTCGGTCGCGGCTCCTGCGATGCGAAGGGGATCGCCGCCGCGATGCTCGCCGCTGCTGATCGTCTCGTCGACGACGGCGAGGAGCGTGTCGACCTGCTGTTCGTCGTCGGCGAGGAGAAGGGCTCCGACGGCGCGCGCATGGCCAACCGCCTGCCGGCCACCAGCCGCTACCTGATCAACGGAGAGCCCACCGAGAGTACGCTGGCCACGGGCTGCAAGGGGTCGCTCCGCGTGAAGGTACGCACCATCGGGAAGGCCGCGCACTCGGCGTATCCGCATCTCGGTCAGTCGGCGCTCACGCCCATGCTGAAGCTGCTCCCCGAACTCGACGCGCTCCCGTGGCCGTCGGATCCGCTCCTGGGCCCGACGACGGTGAACGTGGGCGTGATGCGCGGCGGCAACGAAGCGAACATCATTCCCGCCGACGCCGAAGCGGAGATGATGATCCGGCTCGTCGGCGACAAGGAGCCGGTGCAGGCCATCGTCGAGCAGTGGGCCGCGGGCAAGGCCGACCTCGAGTACGGCTCGCACATCCCGCCGCAGCTCTTCCATGTGTTGCCGGGCTTCCCCACGGCACCGTGTGCGTACACCTCCGACATCCCGCTGCTCGGCAACTGGGGCACGCCGCTGCTCTTCGGTCCGGGCAGCATCCATGTGGCGCACACGAGCGAGGAGCACATCTCCGTCGCCGAGCTGCGCGACTCCGTGGACACCTACGTGCGCTTGGTGCGCACACTGCTCGCGTCGTGATGGCCACCGCCAAGACTCCGGTCGCGATCCTCGGTGCCACGGGCGCCGTGGGTCAAACGTTCATTCGCCTGCTGGCGGATCATCCGTGGTTCGTCGTGGCCGAGGTCGCGGCCTCGGAGCGCTCGGTGGGTAAAACGTACGCAGAAGCGGCGAAGTGGCTCGAAGGGACGCTGCCGTCGGCGATCGCGTCCCTGCAGGTGGTGGCCTGCGATCCCCGCGCGGTGACGTCACCCATCGTCTTCTCGGCACTCGACGCCGCCGCAGCGGGCACGATCGAACCCGCGTTCGCCCATGCCGGCCGCGTGGTGCTGTCCAATGCGAAGAACTTCCGGATGGAGTCGGATGTCCCGCTGGTGGTCCCCGAAGTGAACGGTGATCATCTCGGCATCCTCGCGGCGCAGCGCGCCGCGCGTGGATGGACAGGCGCGATCGTCACGAACGCGAACTGTGCGGCAACGGTGGCCGCGATGGCGCTGGCGCCGTTGCACGAAGCGTTCGGCTTGCGTCGGCTGTTCGCGGCCACCATGCAGGCCGTGTCAGGGGCGGGGTATCCGGGCGTGCCGTCGCTCGACATCCTCGGCAATGTGATCCCGTACATCGGTGAGGAAGAGCCGAAGATCGAGCGCGAGTTGCCCAAGATGCTCGGCACGTTCGCGAACGGCGTGCTCAGCGACGCGCCGTTCACCGTGTCCGCGCACGCCAACCGCGTGCCGGTGGAGCACGGGCACACCGTCGTGATGTCATGCGATTTCGAGCGGTCGCCCACGCCGGAGCAGGCGCTCACGGTCTTGCGCGCCTGGCAGGGTTATGCGCCCGTGCGTGGACTGCCGAGTGCGCCGTCGCCCGCGTTGGTGATCGAGGATGCGCCCGACAAGCCGCAGCCGCGTCGCGACGTGGATCGCGGGAACGGCATGACGGTGACCGTCGGCCGCGTGCGCGCCGACAATCTGTTCGATCTGCGTCTCGTGGCCATGGGGCACAACACCATCCGCGGCGCAGCCGGCGGCTCGGTCCTCAACGCCGAACTGTTGGTGGCGACGGGAGTGCTCGCGCGCTCATGATCGTCTGCAAGTTCGGTGGGACCTCAGTCGCGGATGCGGTGGCCATCCAACGGGCCGGCGCCATCGTCGGTGGGCGCGCGGCGCAACAGCCCGTCGTCGTCGTGTCGGCATTGGCGGGGGTGACCAACGCGCTGTTGGCGATCGCCGAGCAAGCGACCGCAGGCCAGCTGATCATCGCCATCCGTGGCGTCGAGACGTTGCGCGAGCGGCATCTGGCGGAGGCCAAACTGCTCGTGGGCGACGATCTCGGTGAGCTGGGCGTGGACATCTCCGCGCATTTCGACGAACTCGCGGCGTTGGCGGAAGCACTCTGCACGCTCGGGCATCTCACGCCTCGCTCACTCGACGCGATCGCCGCGCTCGGCGAGCGCTGCTCCTCGCTGATGGTCGTGGCTGCCTTCCGCGCCCAAGGGCTCGCCGCGGATCACGTGGACGCCCGCTTGGTGGTGCGCACCAATGCCAACTTCACCAAGGCCGAGCCCGATGAGGAGGCGATCGCGGTGGCGGCGCGCGAGCACATCATCCCCATCGTGAAGGCGGGGCGCATCCCGGTCCTCGGGGGATTCGTTGGTGCGACGGCCACGGGCATCACCACCACGCTCGGCCGTGGCGGCTCGGACTACTCGGGGGCACTGATCGGGGCGGCCATCGGCGCGACGGCCATCGAGATCTGGACCGACGTGGACGGCATGCTCACGGCGGATCCCCGCGTCGTGCCCAATGCGCAGCTGATCGAGGAGATCCGCTTCGAGGAGGCCTCTGAACTCGCGTCGTTCGGCGCGAAGGTGTTGCACCCGAGCACCATCGCGCCGGCCGTGAAACGGGAGATCCCCGTGTTCGTGTTCAACTCGAAGCGGCCGGAAGGGAAGGGCACGCGCATCACGTTCGAGGCCCCGGCGCGGGCGGTCACCGCGATCGCGGGACGGAGCGGCATCTCGATCGTGCGCGTGCGGTCCACCAACATGCTGATGGCGCACGGATTCTTGCGTCAGGTCTTCGAGATCTTCGCGAAGCACCGCACCGCCGTCGATGTGGTGGCCACGTCCGAAGTGTCCGTGTCGCTGACCATCGACGACAGCGCGCCGCTCGAGGACCTGCTCGGCGATCTGGCCGCCCTCGGGGACGTGGCCGTGGAGCGCCAGCGCGGCATCGTCGCGCTCGTCGGCACCACGCTCGGTTCGTCGAGCCCGACGATGGCCCGTGCGCTCACCGCGCTCGGCGATCATCGCGTGCACATGCTCTCGCTGTCGTCCACGGGGATCAACCTCACCGTCATCCTCGATGGCGACGCCGTGCATGATGCGATGCGCCGTTTGCACGACGCCTTCTTCGGGAGTGCCGCATGAGCGCGCGCCTGCTGGTGATCGGCGATGGCAAGATGGGGCGCGCCGTGGCGCAGCTCGCGGCGGAGCGCGGGCTCACGGTCGTGGGCGTGTACGGGCCGGCCGACATGGCGCAGCCGATCGCGCCGGGCATCGCTGACGTCGCCATCGAGTTCACCCAGCCCGATGCGGCCGCCGCCAACGTGCGGGCCGCGCTCACGGCTGGGCTGCCGATCGCGTGCGGCACGACCGGCTGGGACGCGGAGCTCGCCACGGTGCGCGGTGAAGTGCCGAGCACGACGGGCGCGTTGCTCCACGCGCACAACTTCTCATTGGGCGTGTTCCTGTTCCGACAGCTCGTGGAGCAGGCCGCGCGCCTCCGGCGTGGGACCGCCTTCGACGCGCATCTGGTCGAGACGCATCACACCGCGAAGCTCGACGCACCGTCCGGTACCGCGCGTATGCTCGCCGAGGCCGCCACGGCCGCGTCGGGTGATGCGCTGCCCGTGTCCAGCGTGCGCGTGGGATCCGTTCCCGGCACGCACACGTTGATCCTCGACGCGCCGTTCGAGCAGATCCGCCTCACGCACGACGCGCGCGATCGTCGCGTGTTCGCGGACGGCGCCGTGGCCGTGGCCCAGTGGCTCGTCGGTCGCCGCGGCAACTTCTCATTCGACGACTACGTCGCCGACCTGACCCGCTCGTCATGACCTCTCGTCTCTCTGGGTGCTGGACGGCCCTCGTCACGCCGTTCAATAGCGACGGCTCCGTGGACGAAGCTGCGCTGCGCGGCCTCGTGGATTGGCAGATCGCCGAAGGCATCCATGGCCTCGTGCCAGTGGGCTCGACGGGTGAGGCCGTCACGCTCTCGCCCGCCGAGCGCGATCGCGTGGTGCGCATCGTCGTGGAGCAGACCGCTGGCCGTGTACCGGTGATGGCTGGCGCGGGCAGCAACGACACGCGCACGGCGGTCGAGAACTCCCTCGCGATGCAGGCCGCGGGGGCCACGCATCTATTGCATGTGTCGCCGATGTACAACAAGCCGCCGCAGCGCGGTATCATCGCGCACTTTCGCGCGGTGGCCGGGGCGACGTCGTTGCCGGTGGTCGCGTACAATGTGCCGGGACGTACGGGGTCCAACCTCGAACCAGCGACGACGCTGGCGCTGGCCGAAGTGCCCAACATCGTCGCGGTGAAGGAGGCGTCGGGCAACATCGGCCAGATCGACGAGATCATCCGCTACCGCCCTGCGCATTTCGCGGTGCTCAGCGGCGACGACTCGCTCACCTTGTCCGTGATGGCCGCCGGCGGCGATGGGGTCATCTCGGTGACGTCCAACGCCACGCCGAAGCGCATGGCGCAGTTGGTCGAGGCGTGTCAGTCCGGC
>JBEIVF010000060.1:0-9745 GCA_040374005.1 Gemmatimonadaceae bacterium
CGGAGCATGCTGGCGGCCCGTGGCCTCGACGCGTAAGCGTCGATCGACACGCCGCTCGTATTCGCGGGTAGCGGTCGCTCCCGCTCGGGATGTGCTATCTTTCTCCGTATGACCTCACGACTCCATACGTTGCACGCTGCGGGCCAGGCCGTCTGGCTCGACTATATCGACCGCGATCTCGTCCGCTCCGGTGATCTGGCCCGGCGCATCACCGACGATGCCCTCACCGGCATGACGTCGAATCCCACCATCTTCGAGAAGGCCTTGGCGCGGGGCTCGATGTACGACGCCCACATCAAGGCGTCGCCGCTCACCGACCCGTGGGCGCTGTTCGAAGATATCGCGGCCGACGATGTGCGGGCCGCGTGCGATGTGTTCCGGAGCGTGTACGATGCCACGCACGGGGCCGACGGCTTCGTCTCGCTCGAGGTATCGCCGCGCGTGGCGCACGATACCGCCGGCACGGTGGCCGAGGGCCGACGGCTCTGGGCGCTCGTCGATCGCCCCAACCTGATGATCAAGGTCCCGGCCACGCTGGAGGGCATCCCCGCGATCCGCGAGCTCATCGCGCTGGGCATCAACGTGAACGTCACCCTGCTCTTCGCGGTGGATGCGCACGCGCACGTGATCCAGGCGTACCTCGGAGGGCTCGAGGATCGCGCCGCGGCGGGGGAGGACATCAGCCACATCGCATCGGTGGCCTCGTTCTTCGTGAGCCGTGTGGACTCGACGATCGACGGATCGCTCGCGGCGAAGGTGCAGGACGGCACGCTCAGCGCGGAGCGCGCCGCCGCGTTGCAGGGGCGCGCCGCCATCGCGAACGCGAAGCTCGCGTACCGGCTCGCCGTGGCCGAGTTCAGCGGCCCGCGCTGGGCCGCGTTGCTGGCGAAGGGCGCGCGCATCCAGCGTCCGCTCTGGGCCAGCACCAGCACCAAGAACCCCGCGTACCGCGATACGCTGTACGTGGAGCAGTTGATCGGCCCCGACACCGTCAACACCATGCCCCCCGCGACGCTCGAGGCGTTCCGCGATCATGGTGAGACGGCGCGCACCGTGGATGCCGCGATGGACGAGGCGGTCCGCGTGTTGGCGGAGCTCGAGTCGGTGGGGATCTCGCTGCAGGCCGTGACCGATCAGTTGCTACGCGAGGGACTCGCGTCCTTCGCCAAGTCGTTCGAGACCTTGCTCGCTGGCTTGGCGTCCAAGGCCGCTGCGGTGCGCTCGTGAACGCGTCAGTGGCCCACGCGAAGATCGTCGCGACCCTTGGTCCGGCCTCGCGCGACCCCGATACGCTGGCCGCGCTGATCGAGAGCGGGCTCAATGTGGTGCGCATCAACTTCTCGCACGGTACGCACGAGGAGCATGCGGCGACCATCACGCTCGTGCGTCAAGTGGCCGACAGCTTGGGCGAGCCCATCGCCATCCTCGCTGACCTGCAGGGCCCGCGTATCCGGATCGGCACTCTCGATACCCCGATCATCGTGGCACCGGGGGCTGATGTGACGCTCGCGCCCGAGGGGCAAGAGCGGACGGGCGACATCCCCATCACGTACGATGATCTGGCGCGCGATGTCCGCATCGGCAGTCGGGTGCTGGTCGACGACGGAAACATCGAGTTGATGGTGTTGGCCGTCGAGGGTCGTCGCGTGGTACTCCGGGTGGTCCATGGTGGAGCGATCAAGTCGAACAAGGGCATCAACCTGCCCGGGGTGGACGTCTCGGCCCCGTCACTGACGGAGAAGGATCGCGCCGACGTCACCTTCGGTATCGCGCATGATGTCGACTACTTCGCGCTGTCCTTCGTGCGGCGGGCGTCGGATCTCGATGCGCTGCGGGCGTTGCTGCCGAAGGGGTACCTCGTCGTGGCGAAGATCGAGAAGGACTCGGCGCTCATCGCGATGGAGGACGTGGTGCGGGCCTCCGATGCCGTCATGGTCGCGCGCGGTGACCTGGGCGTCGAGTTGCCGTACGAAGCCGTGCCGCTCGCGCAGAAACGGCTCATCGCGGTGTGCAATCGGCTCGGACGGCCGGTGATCACCGCCACGCAGATGCTAGAGTCGATGATCACCAACGCGCGCCCCACGCGGGCGGAGGCGTCGGACGTGGCCAACGCGGTGATCGACGGCACCGATGCTGTGATGCTCTCTGCCGAAACGGCGGTCGGGCAGTACCCCACGCATGCCGTGCGTGCGATGCGGCGGATCGTCGCCGAGATCGAGAAGCATCCGCGCCTGCGGGCCCCTGAGCCGATCGCGGCCGCGGGGGGCATGGGGACCACCGAGGAGGTCATCGCCGCTGCCGGCGAGACCGCAGCTCGCTTGCTCGGCGCGCCAGCCATGGTCGTCTTCACCAAGAGCGGGTTCTCGGCCCGGATGATCGCGTCGCGCCGGCCGGCCGTCCCCATCCTCGCCATGACCGATCAAGTGCGGACGTATCGTCAGTTGGCGCTGGTGTGGGGCGTGATCCCCATGCTGGTCCCGCACTGCGATACGTATGAACAGATGCTCGCGATCGCGCGCGAGGCCGTCCTGGAGAAGGGCTTGGCCAAGAGCGGAGATCGCGTGCTGGTGACGGCGGGCGTTCCGTTCGACGTCGTCGGGACCACCAATACGCTCAAAGTCGAGGTGGTGTGAAGCTCACGTTCCTCGGGACAGGAACGAGCTTCGGCGTACCGCAGATCGGCTGTCGGTGCGAGGTGTGCCACTCCACGGACGCGCGCGACCGGCGCACGCGTGTGGGGGCCGTCGTTGAAGCGGACGATGGCACGCGTCTGCTCGTGGATACCCCGCCGGAGCTCCGGCTCCAGTTGGTCGCGGCGGGCGTGGACCACCTCGACGCGGTCCTGTTCACCCATGAGCACGCTGATCACACCCACGGGATCGACGATCTGCGTGCCCTCACGGTCCGACGCGCTGGGGGCATCCCGCTGTACGGTCCACCAGAGACGCTGACGTCGCTGGCGAGTCGTTTTCCGTACATCTTCGACCCGTCGATCCGCCCGGTGCCCGGGACCAGCAAGCCGGTGGGGTCTATTATTCCGCTGGAGCCGGGCGTAGCGACGCGGATCGGCGGCGCGGTGGTCACCGCCTTCGAGGTGCCGCACGGCCACGCGCGCGTGTACGGGTATCGGATCGGCGGATTGGGCTACGTGACTGACGCCAAGTCGTTGCCGCCAGAGGCGTTAGCGGCACTGCAGGGGGTCGACGTGCTGGTGCTCAACGCCCTGTTACGGACGCCGCATCCGACGCATTTCTCCGTCCCAGAGGCGATCGAGGCCGCCGCCGCCGTGGGGGCGCGGCGTACGTTCTTGACGCATCTCTCGCACGCGTTCAGTCACGAGCGGTTGGCCCGCGAGCTCCCGCCGGGGATCAGCCCGGCCCATGATGGGTTGGTGGTCGAACTGTAGCCGTCTGGCCGCTCGCTCAGTTCATGGACTCTGCCGATACCTCTGTGTGGCACCGCGGGTTGCTCCCTGTGCAGTGTCTGGCGAATTTCCTTGGTCACCCCGCGCCGTCGGTGAGCGCGCGGGACCAGCCCCTAATCTGAGTCTCGGTTCCAATGGCTTTGGTCAATCCGTTCGGCGATGCGGTGCGCATCGATGGCACGCGCGTCACGGTGCGGGACACCTCAGCGCTCGCAACATCGAAGATGGACACGCTCGTTCGCGCCGCCGTTTTCGGCGATGAGCGTACGCGTGAACACGCGCGGTGGCTGATCTGGGAGATCGGCCAGGCGGTCGGCGTGCAGGCGGCGTCGATCCACGATCTCTACGTGGCCCGCGGTCGCGGTGAGTGCGCCGGGTTCACGGTGCCCGCGATGAACATCCGTGGACGGTCCTACGACACGATGCGGGCGGTGTTCCGCGTCGCCCGCAAGCGGAACGCGGGGGCCTTCATCTTCGAGATCGCGCGCTCCGAGATCGCGTACACCGAGCAGCGGCCGGCCGAGTACACGGCCGTGGCCTTGGCGGCGGCGCTCCGCGAGGGATTCCGCGGCCCCGTGTTCTTGCAGGGTGATCATTTCCAGGTGAACCACAAGAAGTACGCGGCCGATCCGGTGACGGAGGTCGAGTCGGTGAAGATGCTCGCCAAGGAAGGCGTCGCAGCGGGGTTCTACAACATCGATCTGGACACCTCGACGCTCGTGGATCTGTCGCACGCGACGCTCGCGGCGCAGCAGCGCTTGAACTACGAGGTGGGCGTCGAGCTCGCCGCGTACGTGCGTGGGCTGGAGCCCGCGGGCGTGACCGTCTCGCTCGGCGGTGAGATCGGCGAAGTGGGAACGGAGAATTCCACCGTGCCCGAACTCCGCGCATTCATGGACGGGTTCACTGCGCACCTGGCCGCACGCGCCCCGGGCGCGGTGGGCCTGAGCAAGATCTCCGTGCAATCGGGCACCTCGCACGGTGGCATCGTCCTGCCCGACGGCTCCATCGCGGAGGTGCAGCTGGACCTCCAGACGCTCGCGGATCTCTCCCGCGTGGCGCGTGAAGAGTACGGCATGGCCGGGGCGGTGCAGCATGGTGCGTCGACATTGCCGGACGGGGCGTTCAACCACTTCCCACGCACGGAAACGGCCGAGATCCATCTCGCGACCAACTTCCAGAACATCATGTACGACCATCTCCCTGCCGCCCTGCGCGAGGAGATGTACGCCTGGTTGCAGGTCAACGCGGCTGACGAGCGCAAGCCGTCGGACTCGGAGGAACAATTCGTCTACAAGACACGTAAGAAGGCCGTGGGTCCGTTCAAGCGGGCGCTCTGGGATATGCCCACGGAGGCGGCCACGGCGCTCGACGCGGCCTACGATGCCAAGTTCGATTTCTTGTTCGCGCAGTTGGGCGTCACCGATACCGCACCCACCGTGGCGCGATTCGTGAAGCCGACGCCGCAGCCTCGTCCGTTCCCGGGGACGGGTGAGGTCGTCATCGCGGCCCCGGATGACCCCGACGCTGGGGAATGAGCACGTCCTGGTTTTTCCGTCCTTCTTCGGTCGAGGTACCCATGTTGCGTTCGTTGTTGCTCACGTGCATCACCATCGGCGCGGTCGCGGGGTGCGATCGCTCCGCGCCGGCGCTTGAGGCGAAGGTCGCGGAGTTGGAGATGGTGTCCGCGCAGAAGGACTCGTTGCTGCAAGAGGTGATGTCCACGACCCAGTTCGTCGGGGACCTCTCCGCGGACCTCGCCGCCGTGCGGTCGCTCACGTCGGGCACCCCGGTGCCGGCGGCTGACGGCGAACTCGAAGGGCTCTCGCCGACGGAGCAGCGGGCCGCCTTGCGGGAGCGGATCAAGGAGCTGACGACGCGCTTCGAGCAGAACGAGGCCCGCCTCACGCAGAGCCAATCCCGGGTGAACTCCCTGACGCGCGGCAACGCGGGGCTGCAGGCGCAGGTCGCGGGCTACGACTCCACCATCAAGGCGTTGCAGGTGGTCGTGGAGTCCCAGCGGACGGAGATCGCGGCGCTCTCGGAGCAGATCCTCGGGCTGCAGGCGGCGAACGTGGCCCTGTCCGAAGAACGCGAACAATTGACGGCAGAGCGCACGCAGTTGTCGGGCGAGGTCAGTGCGCTCACGAGTGCGGCCAACGCGGTCTATTTCGTCGCTGGCACGGAGAAGGAACTGATCGCCCGAGGGATCATCACCAAGCGAGGCGGTTTCTTCGGTGCCCGCGCGACGTTGGTCCCGGCGCGGACGCTCGACCCGAGCGATTTCACCGCGATGGATCGGATGGCCGACTCGGTGGTGGTGTTCCCCAAGGCGGAGCAGGCGTATCGGATCGTGTCGTTGCAGGACACGCGCCATCTCGAGGTGGCGCCGGATCGCACGAATCGCTTGCGGACCGGCCTCAAGATCGCGTCTCCTGAGCAGTTCTGGGCGAACTCGCGCTTCTTGATCCTCGTCCAGGATTGACCCTGTTACCGACGCGGCGGTCCCCGCCGCGCCGGTGTCCTCTAGCTGGAGAGCGTGATGGCGTACGATGATCGTGACGACGTGGTGGTGGTGGAGCGTGGTGGCAATGGCCAAGTGGTGGCCTTCCTCATCGGGTTGACCATCGGAGCCGGTGCGGCCTTGCTCCTCGCGCCGCAGAGCGGCGAGGAGACGCGCGCCGACATCGCGCGGCAAGCCCGCAAGGCACGGAAGGCGGCGGAGCGCGTGGCGCGGGACGCGGCGGATCGTGCCAGTGAGGCGTACGACCACGCCTCCGACGACGTGCGTGCGCGTGTCACCCACGCGCGCGACGAAGTGGGTCGTCGGGCCGGCGCGGTGAAGGACGAAGCGGCGCGTCGCTACACCTCGGCCAAGCGCGACGTCGAGGATGCGATCGACGATGTGCGGGTGCGCGTCGATGCCGGTCGTGAGGCCGGACGCGCGGCCGCCAAGGCCGCCCGCGAGGAGTTGCAGAAGCGATTGGCGGACGCGCGCCCCGGGCGCGACGACGACGGGAACGCGTAGGTCCCGCCGCGCGTGCACCGCGGTGACCTTCGGACGTCGTGGCGCGTGGTACGCGACGACGTTCGGACCATTTGGGAGCAGTCCCAGCGACAGGACATCCTCTTCGTCGCGGGGGCGCTCGCGTATGCCACCCTGCTCGCCGCGGTGCCGTTCACGTTGTTGCTCGTCAGTGCGGTGGGCTACGTGCTCGGCGCCGCACCCACGGTGTCGAACGACGTCCTCCTCGGATTCCTCCAGAACTTGGTGCCCGCCGAGACGGCGCGCGCGGCGCTGCCGCTGGTGCGCGCCCTGCTCCTCGACGCGCAGGAGACGCGCGGCTCGGTGGGACTCATCGGTGCGTTCCTCTTTGCGGTGTTCTCCACGCGCCTGTTCGGCGCCCTGCGCGCCGCGCTCGTCGTGGTGTTCGAGATCGAACGCGGTCGCGGGATCCTCGTGGGGAAGCTCTTCGATCTCTTCTACGTGATCGTCGGCACAATCCTCCTCGTGCTCTACCTCGGGCTCAATCTGTGGCTGGTCTCCGAGTCGGTGTGGGGGGTGCAGATCCTCGAGGCGGCGGGCGTGTCCACCGAGGTGTCGGGGGTCATCCCACTGTTCGTCAGCCGCGTCCTCGTCGTGACCTTCCTCGCGGCGATGTTCACTGGGCTGTACAAGTTCCTCCCCAACCGACGCGTGCATTGGAGCAGCGCGTGGTGGGGCGGTCTGTGGTGCGCCGTGTTGTTCGAACTCGCGCGGGCGATCATCTTCGAGCTCGTATGGCGGCTCGTCGGTCCCTCCACGCTGTACTCCGGCACGCTCGCGATCCTCGTGGTCGTCGTCCTCTGGGTGTACTACGCGTCGATCATCTTCGTGGTCGGTGGCGCGGTGGCCCGCGCGCATGAGCGTCGTCATCAATCCGCGGTTCCTCCTGCCTCCCTCCCTGCTGTATGATCGACCTGCGCTCTGATACCGTGACGCGCCCCTCGGCGGCGATGCGCGACGCGATGGCCCACGCCGACGTCGGCGATGACGTGCTCGATGGTGATCCCACGGCGCGTGCGCTGGAGGCGCGGGTCGCGTCGTTGCTGGGCAAAGAGGCGGCGCTGTTCTTCCCGAGCGGGACCATGGCCAACCAAGCCGCGATCGCCGCGTGGACGCGCCCGGGGACGGAGATCCTCGTGGATGCCGATGCGCACATCGTGCACTGGGAGCTCGCGGGAGCGGCGGCGCTGGCTGGCGTGCAGATCCGCCCTGTGACCGGGGGCGGGGGGCGGCCCTATCGCGCCGACGACCTGCGCGCATCGATCCGCGACAACGTGTTCCATCCATCGGCCTCGCTGATCGCCGTGGAGAACACCCACAACGGGAGTGGCGGCACGGTGTACACGGTGGCCGAACTCGAGGCGATCGCAGCCGTGGCGCGCGAACAGCAGCTGCCGCTGCATTGCGACGGCGCGCGGCTGTGGAATGCCGCCACGGCCCTCGGCGTCCCGCTGGCGACGGTGGCCGCGCCCGCCGACAGTGTGATGGTGTCGTTCTCCAAGGGACTGGGTGCTCCCGTTGGTGCGGCCCTCGCTGGACCCGCATCGCTGATCATCCGCGCCCGTGAGGCGCGCAAGCGCTTCGGCGGTGGCATGCGACAGTCGGGGATCATCGCGGCCGGGGCGCTGTACGGACTCGAACACCATCTCGACCGCCTCACGGCGGATCACGCCAACGCGCAGGCCTTCGCTGCGGTGGTGGCCACGGTGCCCGGCGTGCGTGTGGTCGCGCCAGAGACCAACATCGTGATGGTGGATCTCCCCACGGGCGTCATGTCATCGTCCGTGGTCGCGGCCGCCAAGGCGCAGGGGGTCCTGCTCTCGGGGTGGAGTCGCACGCGGGTGCGCGCCGTGATGCACGGCGATGCGTCGACGGCCGATGTGCTTCGTGCCGCGGAGGTCGCGGCGGGGGCGATGAGCGCGGGCTGACGGCCACGGCGCGCGGTCAGCCCGCGCGCCGGGTCGGGCTCGCTGACGAGGGTGCGTGCGATCTGCGTCTGCACGCCGTCGGACTGCGCCGTGATGCGCGTGGTGCCGGCCTTCCGGGCCAGCCGGAGCCCCGTCTCGGTCACCGTGGCGACGCTGGGATTGCTCGACCGCCAGCGACCACGTCCCGCTGATGGACGCCGTTCCGCAAGAGCACCTGTGAGGCGCCATGGCGCCGCTAGCTGGAGCGCGGTGCACGCTCTATCTTTCACCCTTGTCCCAGGCCCCGTCGAACGGTAGCCTGCCAACCCCGCCAGGACCGAAAGGTAGCAACGGTACGTAGGACTGACGTTGCGTCGTCAGGCCTGGGGCAAACCGCCACACCGCGTGTACCGAGAGACGAGAAGACGTTCGCGCGTCCTTCGCGTCTTCGCGTCTTCCGCTCTTTCCTGGCTCGCTGCGTGTCGATCGCTCTCGCCCGAAAGTACCGTCCGCGGACCTTCGCCGACGTGGCCGTGCAGACCCACGTGGCCTCGACGCTCCGTGGCGCGATCGCGCGTGAGCGGATCGCCCACGGCTACCTCCTCTGCGGCCCGCGCGGCACCGGCAAGACGACCCTCGCGCGCGTCCTGGCCATGGCGCTCAATTGCGAGGCCCGCACCCCCGACGGCGAACCCTGCGGGACGTGTACGTCGTGCAGCCGCATCTGGGCCGGCTCGGCCTCGCTCGATGTCGTGGAGATCGACGCGGCCTCCAATCGTGGCGTCGATGACGCCCGCGAGCTCCGCGAGCGCGCTATGTATGCCCCCTCCGGGGAGCACGGCTACAAGGTGTACATCGTCGACGAGGCCCACATGCTCACGCGCGAGGCCTGGAACACGCTCCTCAAGATCCTCGAGGAGCCGCCGCCACGGGTCGTGTTCGTGTTCGCCACCACCGATCCGCAGAAGATCGCGCAGGCGGCCGCCCCGGTCCTCTCGCGCCTCCAGCGCTTCGAGCTCCGCCGCATCGGCGCGGCCGACATCCGTGAGCGTGTGGGCTCGGTGCTCGCCGCCGAAGGCATCGCCGCCGAGCCCGATGCGCTCCTGATGATCGCGCGGGCGGCCGATGGCTCCATGCGCGATGCGCTCTCGCTCACCGATCAAGTCCTCGCGTTCGGCGACACCGCCGTGACGTCCGAAGGCGTGCGCCTCGCGCTCGGACTCGTGGGCGAGGACGAACTCCTCGTGCTGCTCGACCTCATCGCCGAGCGTCGCGCGGCCGATGTGTTCGCGGCGGTGTCGCGCTTGGCCGATGCGGGCGCGGACTTCGCGGTGTTGCTGGCCCACCTCGCGGAGGCCCTGCGCGCGC
>JBEIVF010000184.1:0-4204 GCA_040374005.1 Gemmatimonadaceae bacterium
AGATCGACCAATGCTGGCGCACTCTCGCTGCCCACATCGATCCCGTTCAGGAAGCGCTTGCTGCGCAGCGTGAAGCGGTCCGCCGCGACCCGCTCCCAGTGGAAGAAGTTGTTGGCCGACGTGCGGACTGGGTTGGCCGTACCGCCGAGCACTCCCATCAGGAAGTCGAGATCACCGTCGCCGTCGAAGTCCAGCGGCGCGGGAGTGTTGTAACCGCTGGTGATGATCTCATCCGCGAAGGGCAGCACCACCGGCTCGACCTGGAACGACGGCGAGCTGCAGGTGGCACCGATGTTCTCAATGAGCAGGATGCCGCGCTCGAAGAAGTCGCCCCAGAAGAGGTCCTGATCGCCGTCGCCATCGAAGTCGCCAAAGGCCAAGGCGTTGGCGCCGTGGCGCGTGGGCCGGCCCGAGGTATCCACCACCGCAATGATCTCGATACCCTCGAAGCGTTCCTCGATGAAGGCGAAGCGCGTCGCCCCCGGCTCGACTTGCTCGAGACGATCGACCACGCCTTCGACGCGACCAACGAACAGGTCGAGGCGACCATCGCAGTCCACATCGGTGATCGCGGGGATATTCTGCCGATCGAGGTAGATCGCCTTGCCATCCACATCGCGTAGCGAATCCACGAACGCGAAGCGGGGGGCCGTGCGCGTACCCGTGTTCTTCCACTGCTTGATGTACGAGAACGGGAGTTCCGAGAGCAGGTCGAGCACGGAGTCGCCGTCGATATCGACGAAGCGGAACCACTCACCGGTGTCGAGCCCCTGGAACTTGTCGGTCCGCCATTCATAGCGCGGCGCGGCGCGGGTGCCTGTATTCTCGAAGAATATCATCCCGTTGGAGTATTCTTGCGCGAACACATCGAGGTCGCCGTCGCCGTCGATGTCCACGAACTGAGGCCGCGGCACATCGAGCCCACCCAAGAACGGGAGCTCGTATGGGCGTCCGTTCTGGTCATGGACTACCAGCGAGCTCACCTGCCTCTCGAAGTGCGCGGCGGTCAGCGGCTCACGCGCCGCCTGCCTCGGCGCGGCGATGGCGGAGGTACACGCCGAGATGATGACGGCCGCACTGAGCGCAACGAACCGCTCAGTGACGCGCACGCGTCCCCATGCCGGTCAGGTTCTTGCCGAGCGGCAACGCCGCCTTCACTGTGCCGGTGGCCACGTCCACGATCGACAGCGACGCCGTGCCCGCTTCCATCGCGTGGCCGGCGTGGGCCGGATCGGCCATGTGATCCATCTTGTTGTTATTCGTGACGAAGGCCGTCCGGCCGTCCGCACTGAACACGATCTGATGCGGCTGCTGGAATGACTTGTCCGTCAGACGCTTCACGATGCTCCACGTGGCGGTCTCGAGGATGACGATCTCGCTCGTGCCCTTCACGGGTACCCAGACCTGCTTCTGGTCCGGCGTGAAGCTCGGATCGAACGCCATCGCACCGACGACTACCGACTTGGCGACCACCGGCCTCGCGGGGTCCGCGAGCGAGAACACCAAGAGCCGACCCGACGTCTCGGACGAGCCCACCAACGTACGGGCGTCATCCGACACGGCGAACTGCACCAACGAGTGCTGCGGCCCCGCCACCGGCGACAGCGTCACGCGTTCAGACTCCAATGCGATGGTCGCAATTTGATTGACGCCGAGGCTGCCGGTGTACGCGTACCCCGCTGACGTCGCGGCCATCGGGTGCGGACGCGGGAAGATCACGGGGAGCTCGTCGCCCTTCATGGTGGTGCGGTCGATCAGCGCGACGCGCGAGGGTGGGTTCACCGCGCTCATCGAGCGGCTGGCCAAGAGCTGCTTGGTGCCGGGGACCAGCGTGAGCATCCCGGGCGTCTCCATGGCGAACTCGCCTTCGACTTTGTCATCGGCATTGAACTTCACGACCTTCCCCGCCCCGATCAGCGACACATACCAGTGCGCGCCGTCGGGCTCGACCACGATGTAATGGGGCTTAGCGGTGGCAGGGTAGCCCAACGCCTGCAGGTCGATCGTGCGGACGACCTGCAGGGTCCCCATATCCACCACGGCGATCTTCGCATCGTCCTGCACACACACGTACAGCAATTGCCGCGCGCCTTGGGCCAAGGCCGTAGCTGCTGTCAACGCGACAGCGATCAGCGTAAGGACGATGCGATGCATGGGGAGAATGCTAGAAGATGATCGGACGATGCTTCACCACGAACAGCCCCTGCTCGATGCTGTTCACGACGATGGACCCACTCTTGAAGTAGGGATACACCGACCACGCGCCGTTGAAGCCCGGGCCGTTGTCGTAGTATGGGGCCGTCTTGAAGAAGCCCACCTCACGCGGGTTCTCCGGGTTGGAGATATCCAGGATACGCAGACCCGACCGGTAGTTGGCCTGATACATCAGGTTGCCCTTGATGTACAAGTTGTGGTCGGACGACTCCACCGTTCCCATGTGCTCCTTGGCCAACCGTGGATTCTCCAAGTCGGCCAAGTCCCAGATCAGCGTGCGCGTCTTCTCGACGCCGCCCATCTCGTCGAGCTCGTCGTCCAAGTAGAAGTAGCGATGCGACTCGTCGAACCAGCCTTGGTGCGAGTACGCCACCCGCGGATACGTCGCGCGCGAGAGCGCCTTGGGCGCCTTCTTGTCCGTGACATCGGCCACCGAGATCGCCGTCTCGTTGGAGCCGATGCAGATCTCACGGCCCTTGTAGCGGGTATCCGGGCCGCGGTAGTTCACACACTGTGCGTCGTGCGAGTAGCCCGTGCTCGAGCGACCCGTGGTCGTGTCGGCAAAGCAACCCGCGAACGTCGGCTTCTTCGGCTCGCGGATGTCGACCATGTGCAAGCCACCACCGCACGTCGTGCCGCCCTGGCTACTGCCCACCGCGTAGGCGTAACCGCTCTCCTCGTTGATGACGATGTTGTGGGCGGAGTTGATCTCGCGGTACATGACATCGGCGTCGATCTTGACGGGGAGCCCCCGTACTGGACGCAACGTGCGCAAGCGCGTCAGGTCCACGACCTGCATGCCGTGCGGGCCCGCACCGTCCGACACGATATAGGCGTGATCCTTGTACACCTTCATGTCGCGCCACGCCGCCGGCCGCGCGCCTTCGGTGAGCGGCAAGTCGGCCACGGCCACCGGGTTCCCGGGGTTGGAGATGTCAACGAACGTCGTGCCGTCACGGCGACCCACGATCGCCCACTCCTTACCCGTCTGCGGATCGGTCCAGCCCCAGATGTCGTTCATCTCGATGTAGTGCCCGTCGAACGTCATGCGCGACGGCGGCAGGAACGCCTGCAACTCCGCGTTGCTACAATCGAAGATCTCGACCTTGCCGTTCTCCGAGCACTTGCGCTCGGCGCCACTGAGCGACGCGATCTCGTCCATGGTGGGCGCGAGCATCGGCGCCATGCGCCAGGTGCCCGCATTGTCACGCTCGTAGATGAACACACCGCCTTGATTGCGGTTGGCCGCGATGGCACCGACGGCCGCGACATTGCCGCGGAGCGACAACGCCGAGCCCTTGCCCACCGACTCCGTCACGCCCGAGGGCGCGAGGAACTTCACCGCATCGCTGCGCAGGCCCGTCGCCGAGCCCGTGTAGACGAACACACCACCCGTGCTGCTCGCCCCCGGCGCGCCGACCCACACCTCACGCGCATCAGCGGCGATCGCGAAACCGAAACCATCACCGGCCGTGCCAGCCGACGCCGTGAGGCGCGACGCTGGGACCCACGTCATGTTCGTGCTCGCGGCAGCGGCCGGCTGACCCCCACGCCCACCACCCTGCGCCACCTTCCGGAACACGTAGACCGCGCCGTAGTTGCCCGCGTCGCCCGGCGCCGTGACCACGGCCTGATCACCGTGCATCGCGATGGCCGCACCGAAGCTGTCGTTGGGGCCCAACCCGTTGGAAGCGAACGTGCGCACCGCGCTCCACGCGCCCTGTGCATTCACCGTGAACTCGTGCGCCACACCCGCGCGCGCTGCCGCGCCCGGCGCGCCGATCAACGCCGTCGTGCCACTCAGCGCGATGGCGGCGCCGAAATTATCACCCGCAGCGTCGGCCGCGGCCGACTTCAGCGTGCTCTGATACGTGTACGAACCGTCCGTGCCGCGCTTGAACGCGAACACTTCACCTGCTGGCAGCACGGGCGCTGGACCACCGCGCCCACCGCCACGTCCGCCGCGCCCACCGCCCACGGCCGGGCGGCC
>JBEIVF010000167.1:0-4521 GCA_040374005.1 Gemmatimonadaceae bacterium
CCGCAGCGGCGCTCCTCCTGTTCCTCGTGATGGACCCGCTGGGGAACGTCCCGCTGTTCCTCTCGTCGCTCAAAGGCGTCGCCCCCGCGCGCCAGAGCCGCGTGGTGGCGCGCGAGTTGGTGATCGCCTACGTCATCCTCGTCATCTTCCTGTTCGGCGGCCGCTTCCTGCTCGATGCGCTGCACATCGAGCAGTCGGCGCTCACCATCGCGGGCGCGATCGTGCTGTTCCTGATCGCGCTCAAGATGGTGTTCCCCTCCACCGAGCACGGCCTGGCCGAAGCCTTCGAGGGCGAGCCCTTCATCGTGCCGCTCGCGATCCCCTATGTGGCCGGCCCGTCCGCGATGGCGACGGTGCTGTTGCTCATGAGCCGCGACCGTGACCGCTGGCCCGAGTGGCTCGCCGCGCTCACCATCGCATGGGTGGGCTGCGCCAGCATCCTCATCCTCGGCAGTCACCTCCGCAAGATCCTCGGCCAACGCGGCCTGACCGCCATGGAGCGTCTGATGGGCATGGTGCTCGTCGCGCTCGCCGTGCAGATGTTCGTCGAAGGACTCCGTACCGCCCTCAACACTCCGGTGATCTGATGCCAACTGCTCCTCGTGTCCTCCTCGCGGCGCTCGGCGCCGTCACCATGATCGCGTGCGCCGACCAGCCAGCACCGCCACCCGTGGCACCGGTCGACGCGTACTGGGCCTCGCTCACGGGGCCGTGCGGCAAAGCCTTCGCGGGCGCCGTGGAAGAAGCGCCGGCGGGTGACACCAGCTTCGCCAACAAGGCGCTGGTGATGCATGTGCGTGAATGCAACGACAGCGTGATCCGGATCCCCTTCCACGTGGGCGAGGATCGCTCGCGGACGTGGGTGCTGACGCGAACGGCCGACGGCGTGCGCCTCAAGCACGACCACCGGCACGCGGACGGGATGGAGGACTCGGTGACCCAGTACGGCGGCGACTCCCGCCCCGACAGCTCGGCCACCACGGTCGAGTTCCCGGCCGATGCCTTCACGGCCCAGCTGATCCCCGCGGCGGCCACCAATGTCTGGACGATGATCGTGGAGCCGGGCACCCGCTTCGTGTACGCCCTCCGCCGCGAGGGGACGGACCGTCGGTTCCGTGTCGCTTTCGACCTGACCACCGAGGTCGCCGCGCCACCAGCCCCGTGGGGAAGCCAGTAGGGGGCGCCTGAGGCCGCCCTCGCTCAACACGGCGCGGGGCGGTAACGTTGACTCTCTGTCCCCCTAAACCACGTCCCTCTGGACGAGAGTCAGCTATGCGCGTCGCACCACGCAGCACGCTCCTGGCCACGATGTTCGGTGTTCTGCTCGCGGCCCCAGTGGCCGCCCAGACCCGCACCGTCGCCAACACCGGCACCAAGCCGATCACGCCCGACGTGATCAAGGATTGGAACAGCATTCGGGGCAACGCCCTGTCGAACGACGGCAAGTGGTTCGCCTTCGTGTACGGCCCCGCCGAGGGGGACAGCAAGATGGTCCTTCGGGCGACATCGGCCGGCGGGAAGTCGGACACGATCAACGTCGGCAACGGCGGCGGCGCGCCGCAGATGTCGGGCGACTCCAAGTGGGTCGGCTACTTCGTCGCACCGCCGCGTCCGGCCGCGGGGCGTGGCGGCGCGGGTCCGGCGGGAGCCGCTGGTGGTGGCCGTGGTGGACGTGGCGGCACGCCGCCCGGAACGCCTCCAGCGCCGACCCCGGCCGCTGAGGCCCCGCAGGCGGCGGCACCCGCGCCAGCCAACATGCTCGTCCTGCAGAACCTCGTGACGGGCGAGAAGAAGGAATTCAAGAACATCCGTCGCTTCGGCTTCAATGCCGACAACGCGTCGTGGCTGTGGATGCAGGGTGGCCCCGCTGCGCCTGCTGGTGCACCGGCCGGCGGCGGCGGACGCGGTGGCTTCCCGGGCGGCGGCGCTGGTGGCGCGCAGGCCGGCGGCAACACGCCGCTGTTGCTGTACAACCTCGATAGCGGCGAACAGCCGAACATCGGCGTGGTCAATCAGTTCGCGTTCAACCAGACCGGCAATCTCCTCGCGTACACGATGGAAGGGCCGGATCAGGTGGGCAACGCGGTGCAAGTGCGAGACATGAACACGGGGACGGTGCGCTCGCTTGAGTCCGAGCAGGTGTTGTACCGTCACTTGCAGTGGGTCGACAGCTCGCGCGCGATCGCGGTGATGCGCGGGGCCATCCAGACGGCCGCCCCGCGCGACACCGTGTTCACGCTGGCGGTGTTCCGCGGTGTAGGCCCGCAGGGCGCCTCGAGCACGACGGAGTTCACGCCGGCGGGTCGCACCGATTTCCCGACGGGGTGGAAGCTCGCGTCGGATCGTGCGCCGCGGTACTCGACCGATCTGTCGCAGGTGTTCTTCGGCATTCGTGAGGCGGCCAAGCCGGCGCCGCGCCCGTCGGGCATCCCGGCCGGTGCGCCGGGCATGGGCGGCACCATCAACCAGACCGGTGGGGGTCGCGGCGGCGCTGCGGACTCATTGCCGTCGCTGATCCTCTGGCACGGCAAGGACGAGCGCCTGCAGTCGCAGCAGATGGTGCAGGAAGCGGCCGACCGGTCGTTCAACTATCTCGTGTCGTATCGCTTCGACGACAACAAGTTCGTGCGGTTGACGGACGAGACGTTGCGCAGTGTCACCGTGACCGGCAATGACCGCGTTGCGTATGCGACCGACAACAGCGCGTATGCGCAGCAGGCCAGCTACTCGGGTCGCAACTACAGCGATTTCTACCTCGTCGACCTCAAGACCGGCGCGCGGAAGAAGCTGTGGACCAAGCGCCTGCAAACGTCGTTCTCCGTCTCGCCCGATGGCACGAAGGCGATGTTCTGGGGCACCGACGGCCACTACTGGGTGATGGACCTCGCGACGCTCGACTCGGTGAACATCACGAAGGGCGTCGGCACCAGCTTCGTCGACACCGAGGACGATCACTACAACATCGTGCCGCGCGCCATCGGCCCACGGGGCTGGGCCAAGGACGGCTCGGCCGTGATCCTGTACGACAACTGGGACCTGTGGAAGGTGCCCGTGGACCCGCGCGCGGGCCGCGCCGTGAACCTCACGGGCAATGGCAAGCGTGACGGGATCCGATACCGCACGCTGTACGACTGGGCGGGGGCGACGGATGAGGAAGAAGCGGCGGCCCCCGGCGACGGTGGTCGCAGTGGCGCCGGTGGTGCGGCCGCGGGCATCGATCTGTCCAAGCCGATGTTCATCGGCACGTACGGCGAGCGCACCAAGAAGGAAGGCGTTGCCAAGGTCGAGCCCACCGCGCCGGGTGCGAAGATGCTCGCCTTCGAGGATGCGCGACTCGGCATCACCAAGGCGCGCAACGCCGACGTGTTCGCGTTCTCACGGCAGACGTTCACGCAGTACCCCGATTGGTGGGTGTCGACGTCTCCGACGCTGGCCGACCCGGTGCGCCTCACGGACATCAATCCGCAGATGAAGGAGCTGGCCATCTCCAGCGGCACGCGCCTCATCAACTACACCACGGACAAGGGCGACAAGTTGCAGGGCGCGCTGTACCTGCCCGCCAACTACGAGCCCGGTAAGAAGTACCCGCTGCTCGTGACCATCTACGAGAAGCGTTCGCAGAACCTGCACGGCTTCGTGAATCCGAGCGAGACGCAAACGCCGAACGCCCGGATGTACACCAGCCGGGGCTACGCGGTATTCGATCCAGATATCGTCTACAAGATCAACGACCCCGGCATGTCGGCCGTGTGGTCGGTGATCCCGGCCGTGAAGGCCGCGATCGCGACGGGCATGATCGACGAGCAGAACGTCGGCTTGTGGGGCCATTCGTGGGGCGGCTACCAGACGGCCTTCCTCGTCACGCAGACGAACATCTTCAAGTCGGCCATCGCCGGCGCCGCCCTCACCGACATGGTGAGCATGTACAGCTCCATCTACTGGAACACCGGTGGCTCCAACCAAGCGATCTTCGAGTCGTCGCAGGGCCGCTTCAAGGGCAACTTCATCGACAACTACGACGCCTACATCCGCAACTCCCCCGTGTTCCACGCGGATAAGGTGAAGACGCCGTTGATGCTCCTGCACAACGACAAGGACGGCGCCGTCGACTTCAACCAGGGCGTGATCTACTTCAACACGCTCCGGCAGCTCCAGAAGGACGTGATCATGCTCGAGTACGTGGGCGAGAACCACGGCGTCTCGCGCCCCGTGAACCAGCGGGACTACGCGCGCCGGATGTCGGAGTACTTCGACCACTACCTGAAGGGTGATACGGCGCCGGAGTGGCTGAAGAACGGGATCCCACGGCTGCAGATCACGGACCATCTTACTGCGAGAAAGGACTCGACGATCGCGACCCCGCGGATCATATCGCAGTAGCACGAGAAGCACGGGTAGCACGAGTGGCACGAGACAAAAGCGAAGCCCCCGGACGCGGTAGCGTTCGGGGGCTTCGTCATCCTTAAGGCAGTTTCGTGCCTCTCGTGCCTCTAGTGCTACTTCGCGAGCTCCGCTCGCTGC
>JBEIVF010000319.1:0-1543 GCA_040374005.1 Gemmatimonadaceae bacterium
CCACCTCACGTTGGTGCCCTACATCGCGGCGGCGGGCGAAGTGAAGACCAAGCCGACGCAGCATTCGGTGCGCGATCTCATGGAGATCGGGATCCAGCCCGACGTGCTCATCTGTCGCACCGAGCGCCCGCTGTCCGAGGAGGTGAAGCGCAAGATCGCGCTGGTCTGCAACGTGGACTTCGGCAACGTGGTCGAGAGCCGCGACGTACCGACGATCTATCAGATCCCGCTGTTGTTCGCGGAGCAGGGACTCGATCAGCGGGTGTGCGAGCGCTTGAAGCTCGACACGCCGGTGCCGGATCTCACCGCGTGGCGCGCGATGGTGCAGCGCGTGGTGGCGCCGGCGCACCGCGTGCGGATCGCGGTCGTGGGCAAGTACACCGACTACGTGGACAGCTACAAGTCGGTCCAAGAGTCGTTGATCCACGGCGGCATCGGCAACGATGTGGGCGTGGACATCAGCTGGCTCTCGAGCGATCTGTTCTCGTCGCCAGAGCGCGCGCGCGAGTTGCTCACGCCGTACGATGGGCTCTTGGTCCCCGGCGGGTTCGGCGTGCGTGGGATCGAGGGCATGGTCGAGGCGATCCGTGCGGCGCGCGAGATGCAGCTGCCGTTCTTCGGCATCTGCTTAGGCATGCAGGTCGCGATCATCGAGTTCGCGCGCCATGTGGCGGCGATGGACGATGCGCACTCCAGTGAGTTCGCGCCCGAGTGTGGACACCCGGTGATCGCATTGCTCGAGTCGCAGCAGAACGTGACCGACATGGGCGGGACGATGCGCCTTGGCGCCTACACGGCGAAGCTCGTGCCGGGCACGCGCACCGCAGAGGCGTACGGCACGAGCGAGGTGAGCGAGCGCCATCGGCATCGGTACGAGGTGTCGAACACGTTCCGCGACGAGTTGGTCGCGGCGGGGCTCACGTTGAGCGGGACGTCACCCGATGGCTCGCTGGTCGAGATCATCGAGTTGCCGGATCATCCGTGGTTCGTGGGGTGTCAGTTCCATCCCGAACTGAAGTCGCGTCCCACGCGTCCGCATCCGCTGTTCGCGGGCTTCGTGAAGGCCGCGGTGACGCACCACGCGAGCACGGAGCGCTGAGGCCATGCCTGCCACGTTCGCATCCGATCGGTTGTTCCTGATCGCGGGGCCGTGCGTCGTCGAAGACGACGCGCTGATGTTGCGCGTGGGGGAGCATCTCGCCCGCCTCGCGGAGCGCGTGCCGGGTGGCATCATCTTCAAAGCGTCGTTCGACAAGGCGAATCGCTCCAATGCCGGCGCCTTCCGGGGTCCAGGGCTCGACGAGGGATTGGCGGCGCTCGCCCGAGTGCGCGCCGCCACCGGGTTGCCGATCCTCACCGATGTCCACGAGGCATCCCAGTGTGAGGCGGCCGGCCAGGTGGCGGACGTCTTGCAGATCCCGGCCTTCTTGTGTCGCCAGACGGATCTACTCCTCGCGGCGGGTGCAACGGGCAAGCCGGTGAACGTGAAGAAAGGCCAGTGGATGCACGCCGAGGGCATGGCGGGAGCGGTGGCCAAGGTGCG
>JBEIVF010000207.1:0-3440 GCA_040374005.1 Gemmatimonadaceae bacterium
CGAGCGCGAGCAGCGTGGACGTGGATGCCGTGTCGGTGAGTTGTCCGAACCACTCACCTTCGAGCCCGAGCAACTGCGCGAGCCACCGCACGGTGACCTGTTCCAGCTCGGTCGCAGCGGGTGACGTGGCCCAGATCATCCCGTTCACGTTGAGCGCTGTCGCCATCAGTTCGGCGAGCATCCCTGGCACGGACGCTGTGATCGAGAAGTAGCCGAAGAACCCCGGGTGCTGCCAATGGGTGATGCCGGGCATCAACACGTGATGCACATCACGCAGGATGTCGTCGATGGGCTCGGCGTGGGCCGGCGCCTGCGGCGGGAGCGCTCCCGCGATGGCGCCGGGCGTCGTCTGCGCGAGGACCGGATACGACTCGATCTCGCGCAGGTACCGCGTGATCCAGTCGATGAGCTCGTGCCCGTGATGGGCGAAGGTCTCGGGCGGGAAGTCGCCGAGGGGCGGCGCAGGCGGGGTCTGGGACACGACGAAGGCGGGGCGGAAGGTGGCTCCATCGAACATAGCGACCTGGGCGCGGTATATTGGGACATGCCCTCGCGGTTGCCGGACCTGTTGGACGATGCCGTCGCTCGTGGTCTGATCACGACCGCGCAGCGCACCCAGTTACTCGCACTGGCCGAAGCGGGCGAGGATCACTCGCGCGGTCGGGTGGGCGAGTTCCTCGCGTGGACGCGTGAGGTGCCCCGCGGGTTCAATGCCATCTCGATCGCGTATGCGATCGGCGCACTGATCGTCGTCTTCGCGTTGGGGTGGTTCCTCGCCGATCGGTGGACCGTGTTGGGGCCGACGGGCGTGCTCATCGTGGGCGTCGTGTATGCGGCATTGTTCGCCGCCGCTGCGCACCTGTTCACGCGCGAGCGCTTCGCCACGGCGCATGGCCTCGCGCTACTGCTGCTGATCCTGACGGTGCCGCTGATCACCTGGGCATTCCTGCGCACCACAGGGGTGTGGGTGGACGTGGCGCCCGCCGTGTGTGCCGCGGAGCCCGACCTCTTCTGGGCGTGCCGTGGGCAGACGATGATCCTCGCGGCCACGACGTTCGTGGCCAGCTTGGTGGCGATGCGGCGCTTGGCGTTCGGCCCATTGATGATCCCCGGCGCCGGCGCGCTCTTGATCGTGCTGGGCGAGGCGACTCTGCGCATCGCGGGCCAGGGGGAGCTCCCCGGCATGACAGGATGGTCGTTCGTGGTGGTCGCGTCGATGCTGGTGACCATCGCGTACGAGACCGATCGCCGGCGTGGGATGGAGGATTACGGCCGCTGGCTCCATGTGGCGGCGGTGATCGCGACGGCGATCGCGCTGAGCGCGCTGTTCAGTGGCGACGCCAGTCTGCGCTATCTGCTGCTCCCGACGGCCGTGGTGATGATGGCGTCGTCGCTGTACCTGCGCCGGGTGATCTGGCTGTTCGTGGGCCTCATCGCGCTGTTCTCGTCGTTGCTGTGGATGGCGCGCGAGGTGTTCAAACAGGCCGTGGCGTTCCCCGTGTTGCTGGGGTTCGTGGGCATCACGGTGATCCTGGTGACCGTCCTGATCCAGCAGCAGTATCCGCGCTTGGCCGAGCGGGTCCGCGGCACCCATGGCATGGGCCCGCATTTTCCGGGCGGCGCAGCGGTGTTGCTGCTCCCGGCGCTGGTCGCGGTCTTGCTGTTCCCACTGACGCGGGTCGAAGCGGTCTGGGCGCGGGAGTGGGCGGCGGCCGATCAGCGTCGGTACGCGATCATCGCCAAGCGGGATGCGCCGCCGCCGCGCCGCCGCGGACTGTCCGATGCGGTGCCGGTCCGCCCCATCGTGCGTGACTCCCTCGCCGACTCGGTCCGCACCGACTCCATCCCGCCCGATTCGTTGCGTCCCGATTCGCTCCCGGTGGACACCGTGCGGGTCGATAGCATCGCCACGGACGCGCTCGGCGCTCGCCGCGAGAAACCCGGACGGCGCGAGGCACGTACGGTCCGATGACTCTTTCCTTCGGTTCCTGATGATCGTCCTCGCGTTCGCCGCTGTCGTGGCGCTGCAAGTCCAAGTCAAGGTCACTACTTCGCGCGATTCCACCGTCGCTCGGTCCACGAGCGCCGGGATCAGCGTGACCGTCCCCGGCGCGCGCGATAGCGTGCGCCGGATCGCCGTGACCCCCGAGCATCTCGCCACGGCGTTCCAGACGCCGGCGGCGCGCACGTTGCTCGAGCGTGCGCGCGTGGCGCGATTCACGATGGACAGCGCGCTGCGCAGCTACGATGCCAAGGCGTATCAGCGCATCTCCGTGGGCCTCGGCGTCCGCGAGACGGGGCGCACTCGGCTGGCGGCTCGCGATGAGGCGGTGGGGCGAGTGCAGTATCTCCGTGGACGCGGGGCCTTCGTCGATCTGCTTGGCAAGCGCACGACGAGTTCCTTCGATGAGCAACCGACCCGACCTCGCACCGATTCTGCCGGACGCCCGCAGCGCGAGTCACTGCCTGGACGTGAAGTCGCCGTGCCGTATTTCCCTGGCAGCGACGATCTCTGGATCGGCGGTTCCATCGCCCGCGTCGAAGTCGACGAGCGCCAGATCGTGCATCCACTCGCGGTCGGTTCTGAGGCGTACTACCAGTATGAGGTCGGTGATTCGCTGTCGGTCACGCTGCCTGATGGTCGTCGCCTCGTGACCGTCGAGCTGCGCGTCACGGCGCGGGAGCCGCGCTGGAACCTGATCGTCGGCTCCTTCTGGTTCGATCGCTCGACGGCGCGTCTCACCCGCGCGGCGTATCGGATGTCCGTGGACATCGACATCTGGGAGTTGGCGGCGGATGAGGGAAACCTCAACGCGACGCAGTTGTTGTCGCGCGGACTCATCACGCCGGTCAAGGGGGGCATCGATCTCATCACGATCGAATACGCGTTGTTCGAGGGACGCTTCTGGTTGCCGACGATCCGTGCGGCCGAGGGTCGCGCGCAAGCCAGCTTCATCAAGCTGCCGGTCGTGTTCGAGGAGCGCTTTGACTACGAGGCCGTGAACGGCCCGACGATGGTCGCGCAGATGCTCGATTCGGTCCCGGGACTGGTCAATGTCCGTCGCCTTCGCGATTCGCTGACCGGGGCGGGGCTCGCCCGCCCGATCGTCGACTCTCTCGTCACGCAGCGGCTTCGTGTGCCCGAGGACAGCGCCCGCCTGGTGCGCGCTGAGGTATGTCGCGATCCGAGCGCCGGTGCACTGCGCCCGGTCGGTGGGTACGGCGCGAGACTCCCCGTCGTCGTGCGCATCCCCTGCGATCTCGCGTCCCTCAAGACCTCCAAAGAACTCCCCGCCTCCCCCTACGACTCCGGCGAAGAACTCTTCGGCACCGCAGGCCGCGAAGAACTCCGCCAAGCGCTCGACGACTTCGGCCTGCAGGCCGGCTGGGGTCCGCAGCGCGTCGTGTTCGACGCGGGCCTCGGCCTCACGCGCTACAAC
>JBEIVF010000193.1:0-3826 GCA_040374005.1 Gemmatimonadaceae bacterium
AGGGCGCGTCGAACGCAACGTGTTCGTTCGCGACGATCACTCCGCCCGCGAGCTCGAGGTCGGTGTCTGCGGCCGCGAGTCGCGCGCCGCGGGCCATCCGGCCGGCGGCTTTGCCGATGGCGATGATCCAGCCGCGTCCATCGTCGGCGCGTGCTTGCAGTCGCGCGACCAGCGCGTCGCGCGTGGGCGACAGCGGGTCGGCCGCGGCGACGGCAGCGTCAAAGAAGGTCGAGACGAGGGCGCGGGGCTCCATACGAGCAAAGCAAACGGGCGGGATGGCGTGTCGCCATCCCGCCCGGTTGGTGACGCGGCGAACTAGTTGCCGCTCTTGGCCCTCTTGACCGCGGCGCCCAAATCCACGTACTGCGAGGGCGCGAACGGATTGACCGGCTTGACCACGTAGCTGATCTTGCCCTGCGGATCGATCACGTACAGATAGCGGCGGGCCGCCGTCGAGGTCCCGCTGAGCGTGCCGTAGGCGCGGCCGACTTCGCCATTGGCGTCGCTGAGGAACTGGAACGGGAAGCCCTTCTCCTTGGCCCAGTTGGCGAGCGTGGTGTCGGCGTCGGTGGACACGCCGAGCACGACGACATCCTTGCCGCCCTCGAAGAGCGTGGCATACTGATCTCGGTACGCTTCCATCTGCGCGGTGCAGCCGAGGGTGCGGGCGCGCGGGAAGAAGGCGAGGACGACGGTCTTGCCCTTGAGGGACGCGAGCGTAATGGGGGCCTTCGTGGGACCGTCCTTCGAGGCCGCGGGCGCGGAGAACGCGGGGGGGCCATGTCGCCGACATTGGGGCCGGCGGGAGCGGTCTGCGCCGCGAGCGGCGCCGCGGCGAGCGCGAGGAGGGCGAGGGAGCGGAAGGTCATGGTATTCGGAGGAGTGGGTCGGGGGGGTACCGTGCGCTTGTAGTGTAACCCCGCGGGGCGGGGGATGGTGCCCGGGAGTCAGTCGGGTGCGACGAGTCGCAGCGCCTGTGGCATGACCGCCACCTGGACCTCGGCGCCCGTCGCCTGGTGCAACTCCCCATCCGCCTCGAACACCGGCGGCGCCTCGAACCGGAGCACCGCCTCGCGCACGGCCTGATGCGTGACCGCGCGGTGCTGCATATGCGTGCCGCGCACCGCACCCGCGAGGAGCGGGACGCGCGCCAGCGTCGGCATGTCGCCGATGTGCACGAAGTCGAGGAGCCCATCGTCGATGGCCGCCCCCGGTGCAATGGCAAAGGCACCCCCAAAGTGCCGACCGTTGGCCAACGCCAGCATGAGCACTGGGCACATCTCACCGTCATCGACGGCCACGCGCATCGCGCGATATGCCCGCAGTTCGCGCAGGGCCACCCCCACATACGCCAGCGCGCCACCCCCCGCGCGGATCGCCCGCTCCAATACATGCGCGTCGAACCCGAAGCCCGCCACATTCAAAAAGAGCTGCCCGTCCACACGGCCGAGATCGCAGGGGCGCGATGCCCCCGCGCGCAGCAACGCCAATGTGCGCGGCAGATCCCGCACCGGCAGACCCAACGTCTTCGCAAAATCATTCCCGCGACCCGCGGCGAGCAGTGCGAGCGGCTCCGGTGAGCGCGCCGCGCCGAGGACGGCCGCCACCCGCGACCACGTCCCATCGCCACCCAGTGCGATGATCGCGTCGGTGCCCGCATCCAACGCCGCCGCCGTCAACCGCGCCTCATCGCCCGAGCGCTCGGTCACGCGGATATCCGTCACCCCCTCGCGCAACAACAACGGCCGGAGCCGCGCGAACTCGCGCTGACCCCGGCCGTTCCCCGCCGCCGGATTCACGACGACGGTGATCTTCATGCCTTACTTGGCCAAGCCACGCAACACGTACGGCAAGATGCCCCCGTGCTTGTAGTACTCCATCTCGGCCGGCGTATCGATGCGCGACCGCGCACTGAACATCGTCACCGAGCCATCGGCCGCCGTCGCCTTCACGGTCAACGTGGCACGCGGCGTCATCGTGTCGCTCATGCCTTCCACCGTGTACGTCTCGAAGCCCGTGAGCGCCAACGACTGCCGCGTCTGTCCGTCCACGAACTCCAACGGGAGGATGCCCATGCCCACCAAGTTCGACCGGTGGATCCGCTCGAACGACTCGGCGATCACCGTGCGCACGCCCAACAACGCCGTGCCCTTGGCCGCCCAGTCGCGCGACGAGCCCGTGCCGTACTCCTTGCCCGCGATGATCACCAGCGGCGTGCCCGACTTCGCATACGCCTGCGACGCCGCGAAGAACGACGTCGGCTCCGCGCCCGGCGCCGTCCGCGTCCACCAGCCTTCGAGGCCCGGCGTCAGATCGTTCTTGAGACGGATGTTGGCGAACGTGCCGCGCATCATCACCTCATGATTGCCGCGCCGCGCGCCGTACGAATTGAAGTCGGCCTTGCTCACGCCCAACGACAACAACCACTCACCGGCCGGCGACTTCGCCGCGATCGAGCCCGCCGGCGAGATGTGGTCCGTGGTGATGGAATCGCCGAACATGCCGAGCACGCGCGCGTCGCTGATCGGCTGCACGCCGGGCGGCGTCATGGTCATGCCGTCGAAGTACGGCGGCAACTTCACATAGGTCGAGGTGTCATCCCACGCGTAGCGATCACCCTCCGGGCTGGCCACCGCCTGCCACTGCGCGTCGCCGGCGAACACGTCGGCGTACTGCGTGGTGAACTGGTCGCGCTTCACGTGCTTGAGCACCACATCGGCCACTTCCTGCGCCGTGGGCCAGATGTCCTTGAGATACACCGGACCATCCGTACCCTGCCCGATGGGCTCGTGATCGAGGTCGATGTCCATCCGACCCGCCAACGCATACGCCACCACCAGCGGCGGCGACGCGAGATAGTTGAAGCGCGTCTGCGGATTCACGCGGCCTTCGAAGTTGCGATTGCCCGAGAGCACCGCGGCCACCGCCAACTGCCCGGCGTCGATCGCCTCGCTGATCACCTCGGGCAACGGGCCCGAGTTGCCGATGCATGTCGTGCAGCCATAGCCCACGATGTTGAAGCCCAAGGCATCGAGCGCGCCCTGCACCTGGGCGGCTTCGAGGTAATCCTTGACCACCTTCGAGCCCGGCGCCAGCGACGTCTTCACCCACGGCTGCGTGCGCAGGCCCTTCGCCACGGCCTTCTGCGCCACCAGACCGGCGGCGAGCATCACGCTCGGGTTGGAGGTGTTGGTGCACGACGTGATCGCGGCGATCACCACAGCGCCGTCGCGCAGGGAGAACTCGCTCCCGCGGTGCGACGCGGTCTGCGGCGTGCCCACCGTCCCCAAGCGCGCGCGCTCGGCCTCGTGCGCGGCCGTGTACATCTGCTTCGACGCACTGAGGGGGACGCGATCCTGCGGACGCTTCGGGCCCGCCATCGACGGCACCACCGTGCTCAGGTCGAGCTCCAGCGTCTCGGTGAACACCGGGTCCGGCGTCTCATCAGTGCGGAACAAGCCCTGCGCCTTACAGTACGCTTCCACCAACGCCACCTGCTGCTCGCTGCGGCCCGACAAGCGCAGATACTTCAGCGTCTCGGCGTCCACCGGGAAGAAGCCCATCGTCGCACCGTACTCCGGCGCCATGTTGGCGATGGTCGCGCGGTCGGCGAGCGGCAGCGACGACAAACCCGCGCCGTAGTACTCGACGAACTTGCCGACGACCTGCTTCTTGCGCAGCATCTCGGTGCACGTGAGCACCAAGTCGGTGGCCGTCGCACCAGCGGGCAACTTGCCCGTGAGCTTGAAGCCGACGACCTCGGGGATCAGCATCGACACCGGCTGACCGAGCATCGCGGCCTCGGCTTCGATGCCACCCACACCCC
>JBEIVF010000172.1:0-4423 GCA_040374005.1 Gemmatimonadaceae bacterium
GTAACCGCCATGGACTGGGGGGTGGGGCGCATAGCCCCCGACCCCCCAGCGTGCTTCTCGTGCTACCCGTGCCTCTCGTGCTTCTAGCTCGACAGTTTGCCGAACAACGCCATTAATGCGATCATCGTCCCGCCCGCGATGATCAGCGGGCCGCCGAAGAGCTGGCCGAAGAGCTTGCTGTCGTACTTCAGGTGCATGTAGAGCAACACCACGAGCGCGAACTTGATCGCCGACAACGACAGGAGGACGGGCAGGAACGCCGCCGATTCCTTGATCGCTGGGATGTAGAAGATCCACACCTCAGCGCCCGTGATCACCGTGAGGATGAACGCGGTGATGAGATACAGCTTCGTATGCGGGACGTCGTGCGCGTCGGTGCCGTGCCCGTGGTCGGAAGAATGATCGTGGCTCATGGCGGTCTATTCGATGAGGTAAACGAGCGTGAAGATCAAGATCCAGACGACGTCAACGAAGTGCCAGTACAGGGCGGCCAAGTCGACCGTCGGCGCATCGCTGGGCTGCAGGCCGCGCTTGTAGTCGATCGCGAGCAACGACATCAGCCACAGCACGCCCAGCGTCACGTGCGCACCATGGAAGCCGGTGAGCGTGAAGAAGCTCGAGCCGAACAGGTTGCGCTTGAGCGTCAGGCCTTCGTGGTAGAACGCCGTGAACTCGTACGACTGGAAGCCGAGGAAGGAGGCGCCGAGGAGGATCGTCGCCCACAGCCAGAGCTTGGAGGAGCCCGCGATCTTCCCCCAGGTCGTGGTGCGCGGCAGGTTCTTGAACTTGACCGCCTCGTAGGCGAGCACCATGGCCACGGACGACATCAGGAGGACGAAGGCCGAGGCCGTCGTGACCGGGATGTCGAGGATGGCCGGGTACACCTGCCCGGTGGCCGGATCGGTCCACGGCGTGTGCGGGAAGGGGCCGACGACGGATCGCCCCTTGTACACGAGGTAGGTCGAGATGAGCGAACCGAAGAGCATGCACTCCGAGCCGATGAAGGCCCAGAGCGCGATCTTGCGGTTGTCGAGTCCAGTGGTGGTATAGTGGGACATCTTAGTGCTCCTCTTCCAGCGGAGCGTAGAGCCACGCGTACATCGTGCCAGCGAACGCGAGCGCGCCGCCGACCATGAGGATCATGGCGATGGTCATGCTGCCGTTCTTGAAGAACAGCAGGCCTGAGAGCATCGCGCACATCAGGAATGCGGCGAGGATCGGCTTGGCCGTGTTGACCGGCATGGGGATGCCCGCTTCCTTCGCGGTCATCGTTTCCGTCTCGATGCGCAGCGGGCTCGCGTGCGCCGAGGCGGCCTGCGCGGCATCGACCGTCGCGTGCTCCGCGCCGGCCGACATCTCCGGGTGGTTGAGATCCCAGAGCGGATAACGCGACGTCACCTGCGGGATGTTCTTGAAGTTGTACTCCGGCGGTGGCGAGGGGATCGACCACTCGAGCGACGGCGCATCCCACGGATTCCCACCCGCGATCGCCCCGTTGTTGCGCGAGCGCAGGAAGTTCCAAAGGAAGATCAACGTCGACAGGATGATGATCACCGTACCGATCGTCGACAACATGTTGAACGTGTCCCAGCCCTGCCCCGCGTCGTACGTGTAGATGCGGCGCGGCATGCCGAGCAAGCCGGAGAAGTGCATCGGGAAGAACGTGAGGTTCATGCCGATGAAGTTCGTCCAGAAGTGCCACTTGCCCTGCGTTTCGTCCATGAAGCGGCCGGTGATCTTCGGGAAGTAGTGATACACCCCGGCGTAGATCCCCATGATGGCACCGCCGAACAACACGTAGTGGAAGTGCGCCACGACGAAGTACGTGTCCGTCTGCTGCAGGTCAGCGGGCGGCGAGGAGTGCATGATCCCCGAGATGCCGCCGATCGTGAAGATCGCGATAAGGCCGATCGAGAACAGCATCGCCGACGTGAAGCGGATCTGGCCACCCCACATGGTGAAGATCCAGTTGAAGATCTTCACGCCCGTCGGGATGGCGATGAGCATCGTGGTCAGCGAGAACACCGTGTCCGCGACCGGGCCCATGCCCACCGAGAACATATGGTGCGCCCACACGCCGAAGCCGAGGAAGCCGATCAGGATGCCCGAGTACACCATCACGGGGTAGCCGAACAGCGGCTTGCGTGAGTGCGTCGGCAGGATCTCGGAGACGAGACCGAACGCCGGCAGGATCAGGATGTAGACCTCGGGGTGGCCGAAGATCCAGAACAAATGTTGCCACCGCAGCGGATCGCCGCCGGCGGAGACACTGAAGAAGGTCGACCCGAACACGCGGTCGAACATCAGGAAGATCAGCGCGATCGTGATCACCGGGAAGGCGAGCACGACGAGGAACTGGACGACGAACGACATCCACGTGAACATCGGCATGCGCATCAGGGTCATCCCCGGGGCGCGCATGTTGATGATCGTCGTGATGAAGTTGAACGCCGCCGCGAGCGAGGCCACGCCGAGGATCTGGAGACCGATCACCCAGAAGTCGATGTTGATCTCCGGCGAGTACGGCTGCGTGGTGAGCGGCGCGTAGCCGAACCAGCCGCCGTCCGGCGCGACCTGGAACAGGATCGGCAGCGAGATGAAGATGCCGCCGAACAAGTAGACCCAGTACGAGAAGGCGTTGAGTCGCGGGAACGCGACGTCACGCGCGCCGATCTGCAGCGGGATCAGGTAGTTGAAGAACGCCGCGGAGAGCGGCATGATGGCCAAGAAGACCATGGTGGTGCCGTGCATCGTGAACAGCTGATTGTAGAAATCAGCACTCACCAACCCCATGTTGGGCTTGGCGAGCTGTGCCCGGATGATCGCGGCCTCGACGCCTCCCCAAATGAAGAAGAACATCGCGGTGTAGAGATAGAGCTGGCCGATCCGCTTGTGATCGACGGTCGTGATCCAGCTCCAGATCCCGTCCGGATTCTCGGACTTGGCCGCCGAGTGGGCGGGGGCGGAGGCGATAGTAGCCATCGGTATCGTCTGGGTGTCGGGCGCTTACTTCAGCGCCTGGAGGTACGCAACGAGATCGGCGATCTCAGCGTCGGTCAAACCGCCCATCGTCACGGTGCGCTTGCCGTAGGCGTCGTACTGGTTCGCCCCCCAGGCATTCATCTGCGCGCCGGGCTTCATGGCCGGGGCATTCTTGATCCACCGCGCGAGGTGCGCGGCGTCGTTCGGGAACAGCCCAGAGCCGAGCGTATGCCGCGTGGCGACGTGGGTCAGGTTGGGACCGATGGGCGAGACAGCGCCCGGGACCCCCTTGATGGCGTGACAGCCGATGCACGTGCGCGAGAACAGCGCCTGGCCGTTGGCCGGGTCGCCGCTGGCGAGCAGCGCGTCGTCATACGTCAGCGCGGCCGGGACCGGCGTCGCCGGCTTGGCCGACACCGGGAGCTTCTCCGCCGGGAAGTACCAGCTCGTCGCGGGGGCGTCAGGCGTCGCGAGGGCGCCGGCCGCCGTGGCGACGGTCGTCGCGCTGGAGTCGGTCGTCGCTGGCGCGGCCACCGTATTGAAGGCGGCCGACGCACTCTGGCCCGCCACCCACTCCGAGAACTCGCCTGCGCTCACGGTGTAGAGGCGGAACTTCATGTTGGCGTGCGACGTGCCGCAGTACTCGGTGCAGAAGCCGTTCCACACCGCCGTCCCGATGTCGGCCTTCGGTGTGAACCAGAGGCGATTGACGCGATTGGAGATGAGGTCGCGCTTGCCGCCCATCTGGGGGACCCAGAAGGAGTGCAGCACGTCCTTGGTCTCGAGCGTCAAGCTGACCGTGCGGCCGGCCGGGATGTACATCTCGTTGGCAGTCGAGAACCCGTACTGCGGGTACTTGAACTCCCACCACCATTGGTGGCCGATGACCTGCACTTCGATCGCACCGGACGGGGCCGGCGCCTGCGTCTTGAAGATGGTCTTCACCGTCGGGATCGCGATGATCACGAGGATGAAGATCGGCAGCACCGTCCACGTGATCTCCATCAGCGTGTTGCCGTGGATCATCTGCGGCGGCGGGCTGTCCGGACGCTTCCGGAACTTGAAGATCGTGTAGACCAGGATGACTTCGACGATGATGAAGACGATCGTTCCCCAGAGGAGGAGCGTGTCCCAGATCCCATCGATAGCCGTGTTGAAGTCGGTGGTGTGGTTGAAGGTGGAGTTGGGATACTCCACACCACAGGCACCGACAGCCAGCAGGAGAACAGCCGTCAGGACGGCTGGCGCGTGCTGGAGCGCGCGGGTCAGTCGCTTCGTCAAGTTGAAAAGCCCCAATGAGGCGGGTGGAAGTCAGGGAACGGCGAGTAGTGAACAACGGCTCCCCGGACTGGGGTGTAACCTACCCAGACGGGGGGGAGGGGGGCAAGAGACAGTGGCACGAGAAGCACGAGTAGCACGAGAAGCACGAGTAGCACGAGAA
>JBEIVF010000144.1:0-5228 GCA_040374005.1 Gemmatimonadaceae bacterium
GCGCGGAAGGCGATGGCGAAGGCGGGCGTGACCGCGCCCGAGCTCGACGCCATCATCCTCGCGACATCGTCGCCGGATCGGTTGTTGCCGTCCACCGCCGTCGAGATCCAAGCGGCGCTCGGCGCGTCGCGCGCCGCCGCGTTCGATCTGATGGCGGCGTGCTCGGGATGGATCTACGCGCTCTCGGTCGCGGAGGGACTGCTCGCGTCGGGTGCGGCCGAGAACATCCTGGTGATCGGCGGCGAGAAGATGAGCACGATCATCAACTGGACCGATCGCGCCACCTGCGTGTTGTTCGGGGATGGCGCTGGTGCGGTCGTGGTCCGCAAGAGCAAGGGCGGGAAGGGCCTGCTGTCGTCGTACACGCGATCGGACGGCGATCTCGCCGACCTGTTGCAGCGCCCGCGTGGTGGGGCGACGGAGCCCGTGACGCCGGAGATGGTCGCCGAGCGCGGGCATCTCGTCACGATGGCGGGTCGTGAGGTTTTCAAGCATGCGGTGCGCTCGATGGCCGATGCGTGCGATCGCGCGCTCGATGGCGCCAAGCTCGCGGGCAAGGACATCGACCTGCTCATCCCGCATCAGGCCAACGTGCGGATCATCGAGGCCACGGCCAAGCACGCGAACATCGCGATGGACAAGGTCTACGTGAACGTGGATCGGATGGGCAACACGTCGGCCGCCTCCATCCCGATCGCGCTGGACGAGGCCTTGGCGTCGGGCCGTATCGGCGAGGGGAGCACGGTGATGTTCGTCGCGTTCGGAGCCGGTTTCACGTGGGCCTCGGCGATCCACCGCTTCTAGTCCACCGCGGGGGCTGGTCGGCTCCCGCCTCCACATTCGAACGTCGCATGGATCTGATCGTCGTCTTTCCTGGGCAGGGCTCCCAGAAGGTGGGCATGGCCCGCGACCTCGCCGAGGCATTCCCCGCAACCGGTGCCGCACTGGCCGCGGTGGATGCCGCCCTCCCGGCCCCTCTGACCCCCGTGATGTTCGAGGGGCCGGCGGACGACCTCACGCTCACGCACAATGCGCAGCCCGCCCTGCTGGCCCATAGCGCCGCGGTCTGGAGCGTGATCGGACCCGCGGTAGCGCCCCACGTTCGTGCGGCCGCGGGTCACTCGCTGGGTGAGTTCTCGGCGTATCACGCGGCGGGTGCCTTGACGCTCGCTGATGCGGTGCGGGTGGTCCGGCGACGCGGGGAGCTCATGTACGAGACGGGCGTCGCGCGACCTGGCGCGATGGCCGCCATCCTGGGGTCCCTGACCGAGTCGATTGAGGCCATCTGCGCGTCGGCGTCGGCCGAGGGTGAGGTGGTGCCGGCCAACTACAACACCGATGAGCAGATCGTCGTCTCGGGAGAAGTAGCAGGCGTTGAGCGGGCGATGGAACTGGCCAAGGCCGCGGGGGCCAAGCGGGCCCTGCGGTTACCGGTGAGCGGCGCGTTCCATTCGCCGCTGATGGCACCCGCAGCGGCTGGACTGCAGGAGGCCCTCGCGGATGTGCCGTGGGCGCGGGCGGCCTTCCCGGTGTTCGCCAATGTGGATGCGTCCCCAACGCAGGAACCGGACGCGGCACGTGCGCTGTTGGTTCGTCAGTTGACGGCACCCGTGCGCTGGACCGCGGTGGTGCGCGCGTTGGCTGAGGCGCATCCCGGCGCTCTGTTCGTCGAGGTGGGCGCCGGCAGTGTGCTGTGCGGCCTGATCAAACGGATCGTCCCTGGCGCCGACGCGGTGGCGTGTGGGACGGTGGCTGAGGTGCACTCACTCTTGGAGCGTGTCGGATGATGCAGATCGACCTGACGGGGAAGGTGGCGTTGGTCACCGGCAGCACGCGCGGGATCGGGCGCGAGATCGCGAGTACCCTGGCCGCCTGCGGGGCGACGGTGGCGATCGTGGGGCGTGATCAGGCGAAGGCCGCGGAGGTCGCGGCCGCGATCGGCGGCGACGCCGCGGGCTTCGGGGCCGATCTGGCCGAGGTCGCCCAGGCGACAGCGTTGGTCGAGGCCGTGGAGGCCCACTTCGGCGGGATCGACATCCTCGTGAACAACGCGGGGCTGACGCGGGACAATCTGATCATGCGTCTGAAGGACGAGGACTGGGACGCGGTGCTGAACGCGAACCTGCGGGGCGCGTTCGCGACGATCCGTGCGGCCTCGCGCGGCATGATGAAGAAGCGCTCGGGCCGGATCATCAACATCGCCTCGGTGGTGGGCCTGATGGGGAACAAGGGGCAGGCCAACTATGCGGCGAGCAAGGCGGGGTTGATCGGGCTCACCAAGTCGGTGGCCAAGGAGCTCGCGTCGCGCAATGTGCTGGCCAATGTGATCGCGCCAGGGTTCATCCAGACGGAGATGACGGCCGCGATGTCACCGGAGGCCCAGCAGGCGATCGCGGGGTCCATTCCGCTGGAGCGGCTGGGCACGCCGGGGGACATCGCCGGGATGGTCGCCTTCCTGGCGTCGGCGCACGCCGGGTACATCACGGGGCAGGTGTTCGTGGTGGACGGTGGGCTGGTGATGTAAGCGTGGCCTCGTCGCTATATTGCACTCTTCCTGTCGCACCACACCCATACACGTAGAGGATCGGTTCATGGCCGACTTGTCGCAGAAGGTCAAGGACATCATCGAGAAGGAACTCGGCGTTGAGCGCGAGAAGCTGACGCCCGAAGCGAGCTTCATCGAAGACCTTGGCGCGGACAGCCTCGATATCGTCGAACTCGTGATGGAGTTCGAGAAGGAATTCAACATCGACATCCCGGACGACGACGCCGAGAAGCTGCGGACGGTCGGTGATGCGTTGGGCTACCTCCAGTCGAAGGTCGCCGGGTGAGTCGTCGTCGGGTCGTCGTCACCGGATTGGGCTGTGTCACGGCCGTCGGCAATGACGTTCCCACGACGTGGCGTGCCCTCACGGAGGGCCGCTCCGGGGGCGGGCCGATCACGCACTTCGATCCCACCCCGTTCAAGGTGCGGTTCGCGTGTGAGGTGAAGGGGTTCGACCCCAGCGTGTACATGGACCGCAAGGAGATCAAGCGGTCCGACCTCTACACGCAATACGCGATGGCCGCGTCGGTGCAGGCGATGACCGACGCTGGGCTCGCCGGTGGTACGGGGTACGACCCCGAGCAGTTCGGCGTGATCATCGGCAGCGGTATTGGGGGCATCAACACCTTCGAGCAGCAGCTGTTCGTGTACAAGGACCAGGGCCCCAACCGCATCTCGCCGTTCTTCGTCCCGATGTTCATCGGCGACATCGCGGCGGGGGTGGTGTCCATGCGCTTCAACGCCAAGGGCCCCAACTACGCCACCGTCTCGGCTTGTGCGACCAGCGCGCATGCCATCGGCGAAGCGTTCCGCACGATCATGTACGGCGATGCCGATGTGATGTTGGCGGGCGGTTCAGAAGCGGCCGTGTCGGTGATGGCCATCGGGGGCTTCGGCAACATGGGGGCGCTGTCCACGCGCAACGAGTCGCCTGAGACCGCATCGCGTCCGTTCGACGCGTCGCGCGATGGCTTCGTGCTCGGTGAGGGCGCGGGTGTCGTGGTCCTCGAGGAGTTGGAGCACGCGCGGCGCCGCGGGGCGACCATCCACGGTGAGATCGTCGGCTACGGCGCCACCGGTGATGCGTACCACCTCACCGGGCAGCCCGAGGACCACGAGGGGCTGCAGCGCGCGATGCGTCGGGCGCTCACGGACGGCGGGCTCCGTCCGGAGGACGTGCAGTACGTGAACGCGCACGGCACGTCGACGCCGCTCAACGAGTCCAACGAGATCCGCGCGATCAAGAAGGTGTTCGGCGCGCACGCGGCGTCGATGAACGTGAGCTCGACGAAGAGCGCCACCGGGCACACGTTGGGCGCGGCGGGTGGGTTGGAGTTCATCTTCACCACGCTCGCCATTCGCGAGAGCGTCATCCCACCGACGATCAACCTGCACACGCCCGATCCCGAGTGCGACCTGAATTGCTCGCCGCTCACGGCCGTGCAGCGCGCGGTCACGGCGGCGATCAGCAATTCGTCGGGGTTCGGTGGCCACAACGTCAGCATCGCCGTACGGCGGTACGGCGTCTAGGGCGATGCGCGCGGATTGGACGTCGGCGCTCGGCCGCGTCACCGATCCCGCACTGCGCTCCATCGGGGAGCGACTGGCTGGTGGTGAGCGCATGTCGGCGGCGGATGCGCTCGTCGCGTATCGCACGAACGATCTGATGGGCCTGGGGGCGTTGGCCGACGCGGCCAACCGCGCCAAGAATGGCGACGTGGTCACCTTCGCCGCCAACCAGCACATCAACCCGACCAACGTGTGCGTGCTGCGCACCACATGCACTTTCTGCGGGTATGCGCGCCTACCGAAGGAAGCGGGCGCCTATCGCTACACGATGGAGCAGGTGTTGGCCGAAGCGGCCGAGGCGGAGAACGGCCTGACCCGCGAGTTCCACATCGTCGGTGGGCTCGACATGCACGCGGGGCTCGCGTACTACGAGGAGATGTTCCGCACGCTCAAGGCGCGACATCCGCAGGTGCACATCAAGGCGCTCACCGCCGTGGAGATCGCGCACATCGCGCGCATCGAGAAGTTGTCATGGACCGAGGTGCTCACGGCGCTCCGCACCGCCGGCCTCGACACGATGCCCGGGGGCGGCGCCGAGACGTTCAGCGCGGCCGTGCGTGAGCAGATCGCGGGCAAGAAGTTGGGCGGCGCGGACTACATCGGCGTGCACCGCGCGGCGCACGCGCTCGGCATCCGCTCCAACTGCACGATGTTGTACGGGCATGTCGAGACGCTCGAGGATCGCGTGGAGCACCTCCAGATGCTGCGCGACCTGCAGGACGAAACGGGCGGCTTCCTCGCGTACATCCCGCTGGCCTATCACCCCGACGACAATGCGTTGGGTGAGCAGCTGGGGCGGCGCGGGACCTCCACGCCCGGCGTGGACGATCTCAAGATGGTCGCCATCGGGCGGCTGTTCCTCGACAACTTCACGCACATCAAGTCGCACTGGATCATGGTCACCCCGGCCATGTCACAGATCGCGTTGCACTTCGGCGTGAACGACATCGAAGGGACCGTGGTGCGCGAGAAGATCTACCATGCGGTGGGCGCGGAGACGCCGCAGGGCATGACGCTCGAGGCGATCCTCGCGCTCATCCGTGGCGCCAGCAAGACGCCCGCCGAGCGTGACTCCTTCTACCGGGTGTTGCGCACCTTCGAGCTGCGCGAGCCC
>JBEIVF010000078.1:0-8498 GCA_040374005.1 Gemmatimonadaceae bacterium
ACGAGAGCCGGATCGATGCCGCCGTCGAGATGATCGCCCCTTCTAGACGCGACGCGGACACGCCGGCCAAGTGCAGCCGTCGTGCCAACTCCGTCAGGAACCGAGTGCGCTCCTCGAACGAGGCCACGTGAGGGGTCTCAAGCACCCGTGGTCGTGCCCCCCGCGGCTTTGCGCGCCTGCGACAAGAATGCGGGCTCCAGCTCCAGCAGATTCCCCAGCTTGCGGACCAAGTACGCCTCGTGGCTCGCGATCTCGCCGTCAGCTAAGATCACGCCCCACATCACCTCGGCCAACAGCACGCGCTGCGATACGTCGTACTGCTCCTTCACGACGCGGGTGAACTGGAAGTGATCGACCGCCTCGCGGCGCTCTGCGTCGGCTAACGCGAGCAATTCCGTCGCCGTCGCATGGTCCAATCCGAAGTGCCGCTCAAGCGCCGCGTGGATGTGCGCCTGCTCCTGGGCCGAGAACTCGCCGTCCGCGTGGGCCAGCTCCAGCAGCAACGCCGCGGCAGCTCGTTGGACGCCGGGCAACTGCGCCGCCGCCGAGGACGTCGCGGTCACTGGTGCGGCTGGCGCGGGCTTGCTCATGAACTTCCGGATCGCGTCGATCATTGCCCATCACTCCAGAGAAAAGGTCGGCTCTTCTCTGAAACTACACGCCGAACTGCCGCAGATGATGGTCGGTGTGGAGCCAGGCCAGCCGCGCCCAATCTTCGTAGGTCAGCGGGCCGAACAGCGGGTGCGCGGGCCCCATCCCCGTGCGCGGACCGTTCACGATGCGACGCATCAGCGCGATCACCTCGTCACGCAGGGGCTCCAGCGGCGTGTCGTCCTTCGTGAGCAGCTCCCGCGCGGTGGGAGCGCCCTTGGGGAAGGGGATAACGTGGAACAGCATGAACTTGATGAGCTTGCGCACCACCGTCGGCCGTGGGATCAGCGGCACGTGCAAGTCGCCGAGCGCCATGCGGGCCGAGTGGGCGAGGTGAGCGAGCATGCCCTGCGGGGAGAACTTCCCCCACAGGGCACGGGAGTCGGTGTTCACTAGGGCGACCCGCCGTTCGATCTCAGCGTGAACGGCGGGGTCGAAGAGGGAGTTCACGAGTTAGCGCCCGCCCCCGCGACGGCCCCACGTGGGCGGCGCGGGTTCGGTCATCATCCGTTTGGGCGGATTGGCCTGGAGCAGACGCATCGCCTCCTTCACGGCCGCTTCGAGCTGGGCATCGCGGCCCGCGGCCACATCCTTCGGCCAGTTCTCGACGTCGATGTCGGGCGCCTCACCGGTGTTCTCGAGCGCCCACTTGCCGTTGATGTCAATGAAGCCACCGCGCGGCGCGATCATCGTGCCGCCGTCAATGAACGGCGGCGTGTCGGCGGTGTGCACCAAGCCGCCCCAGGTGCGCTTGCCCACCAACGGGCCGATGCCACGCAGCTTGAACATGTGCGGCATGAGGTCGCCGCCCGAGCCGGCCATCTCGTTGATGATCATCACCTTCGGGCCCCAGATGCCGGCCGACGGCGACGTGAACGGCACGCGATCGCCGGCCACGTTGTTGAAGTAGCCGTCGAACTTTCGCTGGAGCACGTCGATGATGTAGTCGGCGGCCTGACCACCGCCGTTGTAGCGCTCATCGATCACGGCGCCCAGCTTGTCCTGCTGCGCGTAGTAGTAGCGGTTGAAGTTGGTGTAGCCGCCCTGACCCGTGTTGGGCAGGTGCACGTACGCCAACTTGCCACCCGAGAGCTCATCCACCTTGCGACGATTGCCTTCGAGCCAGGCGCGAGTGCGCAGGCCTTGGTCGTTGGCGATCGGGACGACCGTCAACTTGCGCGCGCCGTCCATGGACGGGGTGCCGTTGACGTGCAACGTGATCTGCCGGTTGGCCGTGCCGTCGAGGTGACGGTAGAGGTTGTCCGGCGCGCGGAGTTCCGCCCCGTTCACCGCGATGATGTAATCGCCCACGCGCGCATCCACACCCGGCACCGCCAGTGGCGCACGGAGGTCAGGGTTCCACGACTCAGCGTCGTAGATGCGCGTGATCTTGTAGCGTCCGTTCTCGATCACGAAGTCGGCGCCCAAGTGGCCGCCCGGGACGGTGATGCCCGGCGTCTCGGGCAGCTCACCACCGCGTACGTATGAGTGACCGACCGCGATCTCGCCGCCCATCTGGTCGAGCAAGTACGTGAGGTCAGCGCGATGCATGACGTGCGGCAACAGCTCGCCGTACATCTTCTTCATCGCGTTCCAATCGGAGCCGTGCGTGTTGGTGACGTAGAGGTAGTCGCGCTGGTAGCGCCAGCCCTCGTTGAAGATCTGCTTGAACTCTTCCTTGGGGTCCAAGTACATGCGCATGGTGGCATCGGCCACGCGGCCGGCGCCCGCGGCGGGAGCCGCACGGTCAGCGTCCACGATGTGCAACGCCGGACCGGCCGCGGCACCGCCGCCGCCCGCACCACCGCGTCCACCACCGCCGCCGCCGGCACGGTACAATATCTTGCGACCATCCGCGCTGAGCACGAAGTCTGCCCCGGCGGCGAACGGCGCCGCGCTGCGCGTCGAGAGCTGGTAGCGCGTGATCGACCCGGTGCCGCCGCCCGTGCCCGGGTCACTGTAGAACACCGAGCCCGCCACACCCGCCTTCAGGCGCGAGTAGGCGCGCGCCGGCACACCCGGCACCGCGAGGATGCGGTTCTGGATGTTGTCGAAGTCGATGGTCATCGTCACTGGCGCCGCTGGCGCGGCCGCCCGTCCACCAGGCGTCGGCGCGGCCGGAGCCGCTTGCCCTTCTTCATCAGTCTGCGGCGGGAACGGCGTCGGCTCGCTCTTGCTCAGCACGGCGATGTACAACGAGTACGTCGACTCGTACGGGTACGCCGACATGTCGAGCCACTGCGAGCTGAGCCCGAAGTCCGTCGACGCCATGAACCACAGATACTTGCCGCTCGCGTCCCATGTCGGCCACACGGCGTCAGCAAGCCCATCGGTGAACTGCGTGTTCTTGCCCGTCTCGACATCGGCCACGAAGATCGCCTTGTACATCGAGTTCAAGTGCGCCGAATACGCGATGTACTTGGAGTCGGGCGACCAGCGTGGGTTCATGGTGCGCGTGGGCACCATCCACGGATCACGACCGACGATCTTCGCCTTGCCGTTAGCGACATCCATCACCCACAAATTCAAGTCAGTATCATGGTACAGCAGCTTCTTCGAGTCCGGCGACCACTCGGCCGTGTAATAGAACTTCGCCTTCTCGAGCGTGATCTCGCGCTTGGCACCGGCGCCGTCGGCGGGCGCGAGCACCAGCTTGTATTCACCTGAGGCATCGGAGAAGTACGCGATGGTCTTGCCGTCCGGGCTCCACGTCGGCTGACGCTCGGCGGCCGCTGACGTGTTGGTGAGGTTGCGCACATCCCCGCGCTGCGCGGGGATCGAGAATATCTCCCCACGCGCTTCGACGATCGCGCGCGCGCCGCTGGGCGACAGCGCCATCGTCGACATGCGCGACGACACGTCCTTCCACTGCGGCATCATGTAGGCGAAGTCACCGGCGGCTGTGATGTTCACGATGGTGTTGCGCTTGCTGCGCGGGTCCACCGTGTGGATGTAGCCGGCTTGTTCGATGACGAGCGTGCTATTGTCGGAGTCGAGCGACTTCACGTCGTAGTCCTTGAACGACGTGATCTGCGACATCTGCTTGGACTGCGTATCGTACGCCCACACGTTGGCGACGCCGTCGCGATCCGAGATGAGGTACACGACGTTGCCGATCCACGTGGGGTCGATGTCCTTGGAGTCCGTCCATGGCTTGGCCTCGACGACATCGAGCGTCTTGGTGTCCATGATCCAGATGGGGCGATTCTGTCCGCCGCGGTAGTTGCGCCGTTCGTCGTCCCACGACGTGTTCATGCGGTAGGCGACCTTCGAGCCGTCGGGCGAGTACTTGCCCTGCATGGCGCGGTCCATGCCGACCTTTTCCTCGATGCCGCCTTCGACGGCGATCGTGAAGAACTTCGGTGCGGCGTTGGGGCCGCTCGTTTCGCGCGGCGACGAGAAGAGGATGCGCTTGCCGTCGGGCGACCAGCCCTGCACGACGTCAGCGGCCGAGTGCCAGGTGAGGCGCTTCGGTTCGCCACCCGCCGCCGGCACCACGTACACGTCGGTGTTCCCGCCGTACTCCGCGCTGAACGCGACCTGCTTGCCGTCGGGCGAGAGCTGCGGGTTGGTCTCGTCGCCGGTGAACGACGAGAGGCGCCGCGCATTGCCGCCGGTCCGCTCGACGATCCAGATGTCCTGCGCGTACTGGAACGCGATGTGCGTGCTGCTGATGGAGGGGTTGCGCAGCATCCGGGTGCCGGATTGCGCGGGGGCGCTGGCGAGCGGCGCGAGGGCCGCGAGGGCGAGGACGAAGTGGTGCGATCGCATAGTTGGGGCCGGGGTGAGTGCCACAACTATACGGGAGGGGCGCGGGGGGCGTTAGGCGCCGGAGAGGAGTTCGGTGCCGGGGAGGGCGCCGAGGGTGCGGTCGAAGGTGAGGAGGGTGGTGTGGAGGTCGCGGGAGCGTTTGAGGATCAGGCGGTCGACGAACCCCGGATTAGCGGCCGCAGCTTCAGGGTTCGCGAGCACGGAGGGCGCGGACTCACCGCGAATGGCCCGGTCGCGAAAGATGTCGCGAAGGCCCTGAAGCGCTTCGACACGGGGCACTTTGTACTGATTCCACAGCACGTAATACGCCTCGGCGATCACGAGATCGGAAACCAGTGCCGTCTGCCCGGTGCCTTCGAGTCGATCAACGAGGGCGCGGGCCTGGTGGTACTGGTCCTCTGGCGTCCCGACGACCAGTCGAACCACCACGTTCGTGTCCAGCGAGAAGCTCATCGCTCTCCCCGCGCTCGTGCGGCATCGACGGCTTCCCGAATGGCGTCCCAGTCGTGATTCTCGACGTTCTTGGCGTACTTGTGTAGGGACCCGAACCACGGCTTCGGCGTCGCCTCACGCACGACAGTTGGCGACGGGGTCGGCTGGGTCAATTCGCGTTGGATCGCCCGCGTGACCATCGTGCGGACCGTCTCGCCCTTGAGAGCGGCGGCGGCCTTCAGCTGCCGGTAGAGGTCTTCGTCGAGGTCGAGCGTGGTGCGCACTAGGTATTCCTCATTGATGCGGTCAAAATGCTCCCCTCTTTCACGGCCCCAAGCCGCGTGCACCCGCTCCCGTACCTCTGCCCAATCGAGTGGTTCGGCCTGGTCGGCGTACTTGCTGAGCGCGCCAATCCAGGTGCGATCAGTGGTTTCGCGCTTTGGTTCGGCCCTGGACGGCGGGTCCGGCATGCTGTGGTCACTAGCGGGCATGCATTAAATATGCTAATATGCTTTTATGCAGTCAAGGCCGTTCGTGCCTCTGTCAGCCCAAGCGATCCATCCAAAATGCGCATCACGATCCGCCTCGACGACTCGCTCCACGACCGACTCCGTCAGGTAGCAGGCCGTGACGGTGTCACACTCTCGGAGGCAGCGAACCGGGCCATCAAGCGCGGCCTGGCGCCGAGCGTGCGCGAGATCTTCCGGCCACGCCCGATGGGGATACCGAACTCGGGATTCGACCTCAGCCGAGCGAACGCACTGGCCGATGAGCTAGGGGACTAGGCGCTTTCCTCCCCCTCCGCCCGCTCCACCAACCCCACCGGCAACTCCCGCTTCGGCTTCACCCCCAACTCCCGCAACATCTCCGCCTGGCGCACCAGGTTCCCGCTCCCCGAGTGGAGTCGCGACGCCGCGTCAGCATAACTGTCCTGCGCTTTGCCCAGCGCCGCGCCAACGCCCTCCAGCGCCTCCACGAAGCCCACGAACTTCTCGTACAGCTTCGCCCCGCGGTCCGCGATCTCCTGCACGTTCCGCGCCCGGGCCTCCTGCGTCCACAACTCGGAGATGCACCGCACCACGACCATCAACGTGTTGCCACTCACCAGCATCACTTTGCGGTCCCACGCATAGCGCGCGAGATCACCGTCCGCCCGCAGCGCCGCCATCAGTGCGCCCTCGATGGGGACGAACAGGATCACGAAGTCCGGCGAGCGACCCTCGTACATCCGCTCGTAGCCCTTGCTGCCGAGCCCGGCGATGTGACGCCTGATGGAGTCCACATGCGACTTCAGGGCGCGCGACTCAGCGTCCTGCTCCGTCGCCGCCGCGAACTCGGTGTACGCCGTGAGCGACACCTTGGAGTCGACGATCACCACGCGCCCATCAGGAAGCTTGACCACCACATCAGGCCGGAACAGCGAACCGTCCTCGGCGCGCACGGAGTCCTGCACTACGAAGTGTTGCCCGCGCAGCATTCCCACATCCTCCAACAGCTTCGCCAGCACCATCTCGCCCCAATCTCCCTGCTGCTTGTTGTCCCCCTTCAGCGCCAGCGTGAGGTTCGTGGTCTCCTGTTGCATCCGACCACTCGCTTCCTTCAGCGAGGTGATCTCGTTGAACAACGCACTCCGCCCCTCGGCTTCCTTCACGTACACGTCGTCGACCTTCTTGCGGAAACTCTCCAGCTCGATGCGCAGCGGTTGCAACAAGTGGCCGAGCGACGACTGGTTCTGCTCCACGATGGTCTTGGACTTGGCGTCGAAGATCTCGTTGGCGAGCGTCTTGAAGCGGTCGGCCATCTCTTGGCGCGCGTCGAGCGCGGCGCCGACTTCGCGGCGGCCGAGCCAGTAGCCGAGCCCTAGGGCGATCAAGACGAGCGCAATAACGACGACGAGTTCAGTGAGCGTCACGGGTCATCTCGGTGAGGCGGGTGTGGACGAGGGTGCGCACGGCGGCCGGCGACTCGATCTCGGCGTCCGGTCCGTACTGTAGCACATGACGTACCGCCCACTCGGCGTCAGCCAGCGGGTACTCCACCGTGACGGAGCCGTCGGCCGCTGCGGTGGCTCCCTTCCGCTCGGTGATCCAGCGCGCGATACGCGGGCTGTAGCGCACGCGCACATTCTCCTGCACCTCACCCACGAACACGCGCCCATCGTGGACCACCGCGTCGAGGTCGAACGCCGTCGGCACGAAGATGTCGCCGGTGCGGCGTACGTCGGTGATGCGATCGAAGCGGAATACGCGCACGTCGGTGGTGCCATCGTTGAACGCGACGAGGAACCACGCACTGCTCGCGTGCACGAAGCCCAGTGGCGTCACGCGGCGCCAGGTCGGCTCCGTGTCATTGGCGCGCTGGTACAGGAGTTCAGCGACGCAGTGCTCCGTGATGCACTCCTGTAGCATGCCGCGACGCTCGCTGCTGGCGCCCGCGAGATGCACGGCGCGCGCGGGGTCGGTGAGGTCACCGGACACGGTGCTGATCTGAGTGAGTCGCTCGCGCGTCTCATCGATCCGCGCGTGCTCTTCTATCGGCGATTCTTGACGCACGATGGCCAGCCCGAGGTCCAGCGCCCACGACTCTTGTCGGGTGAGCGCCATCGGGCGACGGAAATGGAACGGGCGCTCCAGGCGCACGGACGTCGCATCCAGGGTGAACGACAGCGGCTCGATGAAGCCGGCGGGTTCGTCGTGGGCGCGGTCGACGAGCGTGCGGAGGTCCCTGAACAAGGTGGACTCGTCGGTGCCGACGGCGCCCGCCAGCTCGCTGATGGGGTGCGCGACGTCGTCGTCGAGCTTGGGGATCACAAGCAGCAAGCGGCGCAGCTGTTCGTCGGCCTTCGTGGCGCGCGGGCTCATTGGGTCACCTCATGGGCATACAGCGCCGCCGTGGCGGCGATCAGTGCGCGGTACTCGGCCACCACCGGTTCGGGCGCAACGATGCGTGCGCCGCCGGCGAAACCGAGGATCCAGCGGAGGAAGGCGTCGCGGCGTCGGACGCGGAACACGCGCACGTCGGGGTCGTCGTCGAGGGCATCGCCGAGTTCGCGCGCGGGGTTGATGTAGCCGGCTGATTCCACGAATCGCACGTGGATCTCCTCGACGTCGGTATCGCCGAGGTCCCAGGAGGCCCGGGAGCGCGTGTGGGCCCAGAGATCGAAGTCGGTGGGCACGTCGAACTCGGGGGTGTTGGGGGCGTTCTTGCTGACGGACACATCCTGCATGCGGCGCACGCGAAAGTTGCGGAGGCCGTCGGCGTGGGCGTCGAGCCCGGCGAGGTACCAGTTGCCATTGATGTGCGCGATGCCGTAGGGCGCAACATCGCGCTCGCTGATCACATCGCGTTCGATGGAGTGGTAGCGGAAGCGCACGCGCTTGCGGCGGCGTACGGCGTCGCCGAGGGTGTCGAGGAGCGCATCGTCGAGCGTGCCGACGGTAACGATGCGGACGGGTGCGGTGAGCGTGGCGTCGATCGGGAGATCGTGCGCGAGCCGGCGGAGACCCATGCGGGCTTCGTGGGCGAGGGCGGCGTCGCCGAGTTCAGCGACGAGGGTGGCGCCGCGCACGAGGGCGGCGATGTGATCGGGTTCGAAGCCGACGCGGGGCAAGGAGCGGTAGCCATCGTCGTTGACAACGCGCGGC
>JBEIVF010000092.1:0-7585 GCA_040374005.1 Gemmatimonadaceae bacterium
GCCCGGCCCGCGAGCGCCGCCGCGAGGCGCGGCTTGAGGCGGGCCAGCGCCGCCCGCCGCTCGGCCCGCACCGGCACGGCCAGTTCCGCCGCATTGGACGGGGTGGCCGCCCGCACATCCGCCACGAGGTCGGTGAGCGATACATCCACCTCGTGTCCGACGGCCGAGATGATGGGCACGGAGCAGGCGGCGACGGCTCGCGCGAGGCGCTCCTCGTTGAAGCACCACAGGTCTTCGCGCGATCCACCGCCGCGGCCGATGATGACGAGGTCCGCGCCACCCCAGCGCTCCACCCGGTCCAATGCCGCCACGAGTTGATCCGTCGCCCCATCGCCCTGCACCGCGGATGGCACCACGACGATCTCGATGCCCGGATCGCGTTGCGTGGCCACGGCCACGATGTCGTGCAACGCGGCACCATCGGGCGACGTGATCACGGCGATCACCCGCGGATCGGCGGGCAACGCCCGCTTTCGCGCGGGGTCGAGGAGCCCATCGGCCTCGAGTCGCGCGCGCGCCGCGTCGAAGGCCTTGGCCCACAAGCCATCGCCCTCGGCCTCGAGTTGCGAGATGGCGAGCTGCACTTCGCTCCGCGCGGCGAACACGCTGAGCCGGCCGTACGCGGCCACCTGCATGCCTTCGTCGGGCGGCGCGGGCAGACGTCGGGCATCGCGGGCCCACACCACGCACCGCATCTGCGCCTCGGCATCACGGAGCGTGAAATACCAGTGGCCGTTGCGATGGGGCTTGAAGCCCGTGACCTCGCCGCGCACCCACAGGGGCGGCACGGCGCCCTCGACCACGTCCTTGACGAGCGTGGCGAGGGTCGAGATGGCGACGGCGCTGGTGGCGCTGTCGCCGGGCAGATCGGACGCGCCCCCAGCCACCGAGTACGGCGCCGCGAACAAGTCTCCCGCCGCGGGGCTGCCCTCCCCGCGGCGTGGTGTCACCGCGCCCCCAGTGCGGCCGCGCGGACGGTGTTGCGCAGGAGCATCGCGATGGTCATCGGCCCGACCCCGCCTGGCACCGGCGTGATCTTCCCAGCCACGTCCTTCGCCGTGGCGAACTCCACATCGCCGCACAGCCGGTAGCCGCTCCGCATGGAGGGATCCGGCACGCGGTTCATGCCCACGTCGATGACCACACCACCCGGCTTGATCCACTCGCCAGGGATCATCTCGGCGCGGCCGATGGCGGCGATGAGGATGTCGGCCCGGCGCACGTGCGCGCGGAGATCCCGCGTGCGGCTGTGACAGACGGTGACGGTGGCATCGACGCCCGCCTGCACGAGCAGCGAGGCCATCGGCTTCCCGACGATGGTGCTGCGGCCGACGACCACCGCTTCGCGGCCGGCGGTCTCAACGCCCGCGTGCTTGAGCATCACCATCACGCCGGCCGGCGTGCACGGCGCGAACGCATCAGGGTCGCCGATGAGCACCTTGCCCACGTTGACCGGATGGAAGCCATCGACGTCTTTGGCAGGGTCGATACGACGGAGCACCGTCTGCGGATCGATCTGCGACGGGAGCGGCATCTGCACGAGGATGCCGTGCACAGCCGGGTCGGCGTTGAGGCGATCCACCACGGCGAGCAATTCGGCCTGCGTCGACTCGGCCGAGAGACGGATGGTCTCGCCATTCATGCCGACTTCGCGGCTCATGCGCTCTTTGCTGCGCACGTACACCGCACTGGCCGGGTCCTCGCCGACGAGCACCACGGTGAGTCCTGGGATGATTCCGCGCGCCTTCAGGGCCGCCGTCTCGGCAGCCACCGACTCGCGCTCGAGCGCCGCGATGGCCACGCCATCGATCAGTTCAGCGGGCAACGTCCACCGCCCTCGTCTCGCGGATCATGACGACTCGGATCTGACCGGGGTATTGGAGTTCCGATTCGATCCGGCGCGCGATCTCGTCCGCCAGCGTGATCATCCGCGGATCATCCACCACCTCGGGGTTCACCATCACACGTACTTCCCGCCCCGCTTGGATCGCGAACACGCGGTCCACCCCGCGATAACTCGCGGCGATCTTCTCGATCCCCTCGAGCCGCTTCACGTACGTCTCGAATGCCTCGCGCCGCGCCCCCGGGCGCGAGCCCGAGATCGCATCGGCCGCCTGCACCAGCACCGACATCTCGCTCTCGTGCGGGATGTCGTCGTGGTGGGCGCCGATCGCATTGATGATCAACGGATGCTCGCCGTACTTGGTCGCCATCTCGACGCCCAACTGCACGTGCGTGCCCTCGTGCTCATGCGTGAGCACCTTGCCGATATCGTGGAGCAACGCGGCGCGCTTGGCCATCACGTGATCGAGGCCGAGCTCGGTGGCCATGATGCCGGCCAACCACGCCGTCTCCTTGGAGTGCTGCAGGATGTTCTGGCCGTACGAGGTCCGGTACTTCATCCGGCCCACCAGCTTGATCAACTCGGGATGCAATCCGTGGATGCCCACCTCATACGCGGCCTGCTCGCCCGACTCGACGATGCCGTCGTCGACTTCCTGCCGCGCCTTGGCGACCACTTCTTCGATGCGGCCCGGATGGATGCGGCCATCGGCCACCAACTTCTCGAGCGCGATGCGCGCCACTTCGCGGCGCACGGGATCGAACCCTGACACGACCACCGTATCGGGCGTGTCGTCGATGATGACGTCCACCCCCGTCGCCAACTCGAACGCGCGGATGTTGCGCCCTTCACGGCCGATGATGCGGCCCTTCATCTCGTCGCTGGGGAGCGCGACCGAGGCGTTGGTGATCTCGGCCGTGTGCTCGGCGGCGATCCGTTGCACGGCGAGGGCGACGATCTTGCGCGCCTCACGGTCCGCCGTCCGCTTGGCCGACTCGCGGATCTCGCGCAACTTGCTTGCGGCGTCGGCATGCGCCTCGTCCTCGACGCGGCGGATGAGCTCCGCCTTGGCATCGGCGGCACTCATGCCCGCCAAGTGCTCGAGCCGACGGCGCTCCTCGCCGAGCATCGTGTCGAGCTCCGCTTGGCGCTCGGCCAGCGTCTTCTCGGTGCGACCGAGATCGGACGCGCGCTTGTTGAGATCCTTGTCGCGTTGATCGAGCAGATCGAACTTGCGGTCGAGCGAGGCCTCGCGCTCTTGCAGGCGCTTCTCCTCACGTTCCAGCTCTTCGCGACGGCCACGGGCCTCGAGCTCCCACGCTTCGCGCAGGGAGATCAGCTCTTCCTTGCCGGCGAGGACGGTGCTCTTCTTGAGCGAGGTGGCATCGCGCTCCGCCTCGGCGACGATCCGCGTCGCCATCTCGGCGGCGGTCTCGCGGGCGTTCTCGCGGGTCTGTTGCTCGGCGATGCGCCCTTGGCGGCGGCCGAAGAAAAAAGAGGCTGCGGCGGCAATGAGGATGCCGGCGCCCCAGAGGATGGGCTCCATACCGATCTATCTCCTTCACGCTCGCCACGAGGGCGCGCGGTTAAGTGCGATAGGGCAAGCTACGCATCCTCAGAGGGGGGCGCAATGTAGAACTGGAGCCCTCGGCGGCCCCTCGGGCGCCCCGCGGCGGTGGGGCCTAGTCCGGCCGCGCCGCTGCCAGCCGTAGCGTCTCCGCCTCGGCCAGGAGGATCGGGCCCATCACGGGGGCCTCGGGGCTGGTCGTGGGCGCTATGCTTCCTCGGGGACAGGTGCGCCAGGCACCCGTTTGGCTGGCGGCAGCCAGCGGCGCAGTTCGCCGGAGAGGGAGCGCATCCGAGCCGCCGTGGCTTCGTCGCCTGCCCGCGCCTTGAACAGCTCGTCGGTGATCTGCAGGGCGGCGAGGATCGCCGCTTTGTGCGTTTCGACCACGGCGCCGCTGTCGACCACGGTCCGGATGGCCCGATCCACGTGGGCGGCCACGGCCTGCGTGTGCTGCGGATCGGCGTCGGTGCGGATGCTGTACTCCTCACCGAAGATCTGCACCTTCACGGTGTGCTTGGCGCGCGTCATCATCCGACCTCACCCGACTGGGTCTGTTGCCGCAGGAAGCGCAGGCGCTCCATCATGGACGTGGTCTTCTCGGCGGCCGTGGTGAGGCGCTCGCGCAGGAGGGCATTCTCCGCTTCGAGCACCGCGAGGCGGTCGGCGGAATAGACCTCACCCCCTCGAGTCTCGGCGGCCGACTGTTGCTGTTTGAGCTGCGCTTCCGCCGCCATCGCCCGGCGACGGAAACGCGCCAGCTCCTCGCCTAGCCCACGGACGAGTTGTTCCAGCTCTTGGAAGGCCTGCGCGTCAGGCGGTTCGTGGGACGACACCGAATTCCTTTTCCACCGAGGAGATGAGCTTCTGTCGCCGACCGGCGAGTTCCTTCTCGTTGAGAGTGCGCTCCGGGTGCCGGAAGGTCAACCGCCAGGCCAACGACCGCTGCCCGTCCGGGACGCCCTTCCCCCGGAACTCGTCGAACAACACGATGCGCTCCAAGAGGTCACCGGCCGCCTTCGCCAGGGCCCGTTCCACCTCGCCCGCGAGGACGGTCTCCGGCACGAGGAACGCCAGATCGAACTCTGCGGCGGGCATCGTGGGGAGGGCCGTGTACCGCACCGGCGTCGCCTGCGCCTGTGGCACCGGGGCCGTGTAGGCATGCGTGCGCGGCGCGGCGACCGGAGCCACCGACAACACCCCGAGCCGGAGCTCCACGCCGAACGCCGGCGCCGCCCACACGGGGGCGTCGAGCTTCACGCGACGGACCCACGCGCGCTCGGTGCCCCCGATGACCAGACGCCACAGCAATTGGCCCTCACCAGCATGCGCGACCACCGACTCCCCGGGGAACGCGACGGCGGCGAGCTCCATCGCCAACGCCTTCGCATCCCACGCGTCGAACGCCGGCGGGGTGGCCTCGGTGAAATGCGCCGGACGACGGGCGCCCATCAGGAGGCAGCCGACTTCGCAAGCCTCGTGCACGCCGGTGTCGCCGTCGCGGCCGAACACACTGCCGATCTCGAACAGGCGCAGGTCGCCCTGCATGCGCGCGAGGTTGTACTCCGCGCGGCGGGCCAACGTCTCGAGCAACGACATCCGCAGATGCGGTTCGTCGTCGGCGAGCGGATTGGCCACGCGCAGGTAGTGGTCGTCGTCGCCCGCCACGAAGGGGAGCGGACGCACTTCGTACAATCCGCGCGCGACGAGACGATCGCGCACGCGGCGCCCCATCACGTACAGCGGGTGATCCGGTACGGTCCCCGGACGGAACGGCGCGAGCGTATCCGGTAACGCGTCGTACCCACGGAGGCGCGCGATCTCCTCCACGAGATCCACATCGCGATGCACATCGTGACGCCACGACGGCGGCGTGACCTGCAACGTCTCGTCGGGACCGCCGATCGTGAAGCCGATCGCACGGAGCGCCTGCGTGATGCCCGGCGCATCGGCCGGGGCGCCCAGCAGTCGCGCGACCCGTGCTGGGCGCAAGGCCACGGCGGGACGCACGGGTGCGGACCGCCCGACATGCAACGGCGCGCCTACGATGGCGCCGCCGGCGAGGCTCGTGATGAGCGCCGCCGCGAGGCCCGCCAACTCGGCCGGTGCCGCGGGATCCGTCCCGCGCTCGAAGCGGTGGCTGGCATCACTGTGCAGGTTGGCCGCGCGACGCGTGCGGCGCACGAGGCCCGGCTCGAACGACGCGACCTCGAGCACGAGATCCGTCGTGGTGGGGGTGACTTCGGTGTCGCGTCCACCCATCACGCCGGCGAGGCCGATGGCGCGCTCGGCGTCGGCGATCACCAACATCTCCGGGGTCAACGCGCGCGTCGCGCCGTCGAGCGTGATGATCGACTCGCCGGCTGCCGCGCGACGCACGATGATGGTGCTCCCGCGCAGCGTGGCCAGATCGTACGCGTGCATCGGCTGCCCGAAGCCGTGCAAGAAGTAGTTGGTGACGTCGACGACATTGGAGATCGACCGCACGCCCACCGCGGCCAAGCGATCCTGCAACCACTGCGGGCTCGGCCCGATGGTCACGCCGCGAATGACGACCGCCGCGAAGCGTGGGGCATCGGCACTGTCCGTGAGGCGGATCGTGATGCCGTGCGCGGACGCGTTGTCGCCGGCGTGCATCGTGGCGGCTGGTGCGTTGAGCGAGGCCAACTCTTCTGGGAGCTGCTGCGCGACACCGGTCAACGCGCTGACCTCGCGCGCGAGGCCCACATGGCACAGCAAGTCCGGACGGTTCGGGAGCACGTCCACCTCGAACTGCGTGTCACCGATCGGCATGGCGGTGAGCAGCGGCGTGCCGGTGGGCACATCGAGGTCGAGCGCGAGGATGCCGTCGTGATCCTGGCCGAGGCCGAGCTCACGCGATGAGCAGAGCATGCCGTTGGAGGTCTCGCCGCGGATCTTGCGCTTCTCGATCTTGAGACCGCCGGGCATCACCGTCCCCGTGCGCGCGAACGGGTACATCGTACCGGCGACGACATTGGGCGCGCCGCATACGACGTCGAGCAACTCGCCCGTGCCGTCGTCGACCTTCGTCACCCAGAGGTGATCGGAGTTCGGATGCCGCGCCGCCTCGATCACCCGCGCGACGACGATGGCCGCGAGATCGTCGCGCAGCAGCGCCATGCGGTCGACGGTGGCGACGTGCGACGAGAGGAGATCGTGCAGTTCCTGCGGCGACTGATCGTGCGGAACGAAGGCGCGAAGCCAAGCGTGAGAAGCGAGCATCAGGAGAACTGCTCCAGGAAGCGAACGTCCGAATCGTAGAAGAGGCGGATATCGGGCACCCCGTGCCGCGACATCGCGATGCGGGCCGGCCCCATGCCGAAGGCCCACCCCGAGTACTGCTCACTGTCGAGCCCCGCGCTCTCGAGCACGGCCGGATGCACGAGGCCGCAGCCGAGGATCTCCATCCAGCGTGTGCCCTTGCCGTCGCCGAGGTCGATCTGCACGTCCATCTGCGCCGACGGCTCGGTGAACGGGAAGAACGACGGGCCGAAGCGCACCGGCACCGTGGGGCCGTAGAAGCGACGCACGAAATGCGTCAGCGTGGCCTTGAGATCGGCGAACGAGATGCCCTCGTCGACCACCAAGCCCTCGAGCTGCATGAAGGCTGGCGCGTGCGTGGCATCGAAGAAGTCGCGGCGGAACACGTTGCCCGGCGCGAGCACGCGCACCGGCGGGGCGTACTGCTGCAACGTGCGCACCTGAACGGGCGACGTGTGTGTGCGGAGCAGCACCTCGTCAGCGTCGAGGTACAGCGTGTCGTGCAGGTCCATCGCCGGATGATCGGCGGGAAAGTTGAGCGCGGTGAAGTTGTACCACGGCGCTTCCACTTCCGGCCCGAGGGCGATGGTGAATCCCAACTCGCGAAAGATCTCGGCGATCTCGTCGATCACCTGCGACACGGGATGCACGGCGCCGTGCCACGCGGTGCGCGGCGGGAGCGACGGATCGAAGCTCGGACCCGAGGCGGTGCTGCTGCCGACGCGCTCGGTCGTTTCGGCGAGCAACGCGTCGAGCTTCTGCTGGAGCTCGTTATAGCGACGGCCTGCCACCGGCTTATCGGCCGGCGCGATCTCGCCGAGAAGATCCTTCAGCGCGGCACGCGCGCTGTGGGTGCGGCCGAGGAAGCGGTTCCGGGCATCGAGCACGGCATCAGC
>JBEIVF010000110.1:0-6644 GCA_040374005.1 Gemmatimonadaceae bacterium
CGAGAAGCACGGGTAAAGGCCCGCGCCACTCGTGCTTCTCGTGCTACTCGTGCTCCTCGTGCCACCGGGGTGGCCGGCGGTGGGGGGCGGCCCTCTCGTAGTCATACGCCAACCCGATCAGCGTCCCCTCGCTCCAAGCCCGCCCCAGGAACGTGATCCCGGCCGGCAGGGTGTTGCTCCGGGTGTACCCCATCGGCACGGTGATCGACGGGAAGCCGCTGGTGGGGGAGAACAGCTGGCTGTTGTCGCCGTGGGGCGTGTTGAGGTCGCCGATCAGGCGTGGCGGATTGCTCCACGTGGGGTAGACCAGCGCGTCCACGCCGAGGGAGTCCATCATCGTCGTGAGTGCCACGCGGAAGCGCTCGCGCATCTGCTCGCGTGACTGGCATCCCGGGGTCGACTCGGGAGGCGTGGTCACTTCGTCGGCGGCTTGCAAGCGTGCCTGCACCGTGGGGTGATAGCCACCGCTCCGGAGCACGTCGCGAATGGTCTTCACGGGTGCGTTCGGCGCGCGCGCGGCCAAGTAGCGCTCGAGGTCGTACTTGAATGGGTTGCAGCCGCCGCCAGTGGTCCGCACCAACGCATTGAGCGAATCGAGTCCGGCGTTCGCTACGATCGTCGCACCAGCGCGAAGCAGGTCCTCCACGGCGGCGTTGAATACCGTCACCACCTCGGCGTCCGTGGTGGTGCGCTCATAGGCCTGCCGCAACACGCCGATCTTCGCGCCGCGCAGGGCACCGGCCTTCACGAAGCGGTTGTAGTCCTTCTCGCGCTTGCTGTCGGCGGGCGCGGTCACCGGATCGGCCGGATCCGATCCCACCACCACATCGAACACCGCGACCGCGTCCGCGACGGTGCGCGCCATCGGGCCAGCGATATCCGCGCCGTTGTTGAGCGGGATCACGCCGCCCCGCGACGTCAGCCCCATCGTGGAGCGGATCCCCACGAGCGCATTGTGCGCGGAGGGGCCACGGATCGAGTTGCCGGTGTCAGTGCCGAGCCCGATCGCGGCCTCGTTCGCGGCCACCGCCGCGGCCGTGCCACCACTTGATCCGGCGGTCACCCGATCCAACGCATACGGATTGCGCGTGTACCCCGGCAGGATCGAGCTCACCGTCTCGTACGGTGAGAACGCCCACTCGGCCATGTTGGTCTTCATCAACACCACCGCGCCCGCCGTGCGGATCTTGGCCACCATCGTCGCGTCTTGCAGTGGCTGCCAGCCATAGAGTGCGACCGAGCCGCCGGTGGTCTGTAGGCCCTTCGTCTCGAAGTTGTCCTTCACCGCCATGGGGATGCAGTGCAGGGGGCCCACTGGACCATTGGCGCGATACGCCGCATCCAGCGAATCAGCGCGCGCCAATGCCTCGGGGTTCACGAGCACCACCGCATTGATCGCCGGCCCGCGCTTGTCGATGGCGTCGATGCGAGCGAGGTACTGCTGCACCAAGCCACGACACGTGAGTGCGCCGGTGCGGAACGCGGCGTGGATCTGCGCGATGGTCGTCTCTTCCAACGCGAACGGCGCGCTCGCGGGCTCGTCCGCCGGGATCACCAGCGACATCGCGGGCGACTCAGTGGCGCCCCACGGGTCGAGCCAGATCGCCTCAGGGCGCGCGGTGGTCTCGATCACGACGCGCTCATCGTTCGCGAGCGGCGCCCCGCGCACCACCGTCCAGCCATCGGCCGTGCGTACCGCCACGGGCATCGCGTGGCGGAACGAACCGGTGCGTGCCAGCGTCACTGTCGTGCGCCAGCCGGTCGCCGTGCGTTCCACCGACGGATCACGCAACACATACTCGATCGTGCCCGCCTGATCCACCCACTGATCGAAGAACCATTCCACGTCCATGCCGCTCGCGCGCTCGGCGCTGCCTTGCATGGCCCAGCGATCCACGTGGCGATGTACCCACCGCGCGAAGTAGTCATTCAAGAACGCCTTGAACGGCGCGTCGCCGATGAGATCATGCAGTGCCTCGTACATCTCCTGGCCACGCGTGTACGCGGCGGTGTTGTACGTGGAGAAGTCGCGGAACGCATCGGAACGCGTGCCCATCGGCTGTAGGCGACCCGCGCGGAAGGCCGTGGCGCGGGTGCGCGAGGCGGCATCCTTCGCCGTGCGGCGCAAACGGTTCACACTGTCGGACGACGCCAGCGGATCGGCGCCACCCGCCGTGCGCAACGCCTGCGCGATCACCGGCCGCACATTGTTCGTCTGCCACGCCGTCTGGTACGAGGTGAGCCCTTCGTCCATCCAGCCCGACTGCCACTCGTTATTGCCGAGCATGCCGTGCGCGAAGATGTGGCCGCCTTCGTGCGTGACGAGCCCGGCCGAGTTGGAGCCGTTGTGCATCATCATCGGGAACTCGGTGCCGCCGCCGTCGATGCGCTTGAGGATCGTCATCTGTGGGTAGGCGTATGGGCCGAACACTTGTTCGAGCCACGCGAGCGAGGAGAGCCCGTTGCGCACGGCGGAGCCGTTCTCCCAGCCGGTCTTGCCGCTGACGACACATGCGGCCACTGAGCGCGCGCGTGCGTCGGCGGTCTGGTCGGCAGGCGCCGGGATGCTGGCGCAATCCTCCGCCGCATCACCGCGGTACAGCACGTGCACGGCCACGGTGTCCCACACGCGCACACCGGGCTGCGGTGCGCGCGCGGGGCGAACATACGACGCGCCTTCATACACGAAGCCCGGTGACGCGCTCCACGCGAAGTGGTGGACGTTCTCGGCGTAGAAGGTCACGGCGCGATGGCCAGCGGGCACCCGCGTGGTCGCTGGGATCGCGATGGCTCCGCGCGCGGCGTACGCCTCCGTCTGCATCACCGGCACGGCCCCGCCTACGGCCACGCGTCGCCAGCCGGGATCGCCGGCGATCACCACCCCGGTCGCGCCGAGTACTTGGTCGTCGCGCACGAGCATCGTCACCGTGAAGCGGCCGTACTCGCCGTAGAACTCACCCGCGGGCACGGTCGCATTCGGCTTCCATCCGTCGCGGTCGTACACGGCGATCCGTGGGTACCACTGCGCAAAGTCGAACGAGCGTCCGCGGCGCCCTTGGCGGCGCGCCAACGTGGACGGCCGCGCGGTCCAATTCATGGTGACGTGGACGGTGTCGCCGGGGAGGAGCGCTGCCGGGAGCGCGAGTCGGACCACGGACGAGTCGGAGGCCAACGGGTACTCGGGTCGCACGGTCACGGCCCGCGCCGCGCCGCGCATGCGTACGGTCGGGGGCACCACGAACCGCTCATACGCGTAGTCTGGCTCCGCCAAGCGTTGGAAGCGCGTCCGCCCTTCCTTCTCATCCACCGCGCTCCACCGCGAGCCCGGCCGGAAAGCATTGAGGTGCTGGTGCAGCCACAGCTCGCGCAGGGTGTCGGGGCTGTGGTTGATGTACTGCAGCACCCCCGTCGCGCGGACGCCACTGAGCGCCTCGTCGAGTGTGGCGACGATTTGATAGTTGGCCTCCTGCTGCCAGTACCCCGTGGTGTCCTTCCCCGGGGGCGTCGTCGCCGGCCGAACAGGGACGAGGGGATCGCCGGGACGCTGGTTGGGCAACGTCTGGGCGCCGAGCGACGCCGCGAGGAGCGCCGCACTGGCGCCGAAAAGCAAGGACCGAAGCACAGGTTTCTCCCAGTAGGAAGGCGGTGACCCCCCCAGTATAATTCAGCGTGCACTCCACCATCCTGAATCCTGAGACTGCGCGGGCCGTTGTCCCCGGTCTTGCTGACACCCGCAACCCGAACGTCTGGGTCTACCGATTCCACGACGGCACCCACGGGTGGACGCTGAGCGTCGCCACGCACGCCGAGCCGGGCTCAGGGAAGCTCTCGCTCGGCGGCTTTCGTATCGCCCCCGTCGAGCGCACGTCGTCGCCCGGCTTCACGGCCGATCGCGAGGCCATCCAACTGGCGATGGGGATGGAGGAGAAGGTCCACTGGTCGCGGGTGATCCATGTGGGCGGGCCGCTCGCGCGGCGCGACATCTCACGCATCGTGGGTGGGAAGTGCGTGGTGGCGCCCACCGATGGCGCACGGGTGGGCGAGCCGCTCGATGCCGCGCTGCTCGACTTCGCGATCGCTGGTCTGCGTCACATCGAAGCCAACGCCGGGATCCATATCACGACGGGGCAGGATATGGGGCACGGCTTGATGCACGACGGCGTCACGCAGTCGCTGCAGTATCTCAATGCGCGTTTTCCTGGCTCGGTCGTCGCCGACACGTCCGTGCCCACGGGCGAAGGCAACTACCGCATTCTCACGGGAATGTTGCGCGCGTGTGGCGTTGACTTGAAGCAGGCGACGGTGGGGCTCATCGGCGCCGGCAACATCGGCATGCACGTCATCGGTCGCCTGCGCGAGCTGGGCGCCACGATCCTCGTGGTGGAGTCGCGCGTGGATCGCCGCGCGGAGCTGGAGGCGTCGGGCATCAAGACGTTCGCGCCCACAGACAAGCTCGCGATGCTCGCGCTCCCCATGGACGCGCTCGTCGTGAACGCCGCCGGTGGCACGCTCGATGCCGAGACCGTGGCCGCGTGCGTCGCGAATGCACGGCTACAGGTGATCTGCGGCAGCGAGAATCTCGTGATGCCCGATCTCGCGCAGACCGATGTGCTCCGCGCGGCGCACAAGATCTACGCGCCCACGGAGCTCGGCGGCATGATGGGCTATCTCACGGCCGTCGAGCAGTACTTGGCGCACATCGAAGGCGTGCCGTTCAACGTGTCGACGTTGCTCGAGGCGGCGGGCCGACTCGAGGTCGCGGGTGAAGAGGTGACCGCCCGCATCCGCGCGGGCGGTCATGCTGAGACGTTCGAAGCGGCGGTCGAGGGGCTGTACGGGCGCTAGCGCGCCTTGAACCCCGCGATCGCGCTCCGGGTGAACTCGCTCAGTACCATCCGCCCGCTCATCGCCGCGCGCTCGGCGAGCAGGGTATCCCACTGCTCAGTGCCGGCCCAGAACACGCGCTTGAGCGTGGCCATTGCCTCGGGGTTCGACGCTGCCAAGGTGCGGAGGAGGTGCTCCGTCTCCTGATGGAGCGCCGAGGCGTCGTCCACGAGACGGCTGTAGAGCCCGTGGCGCTCGCCCCACTCGGCGTCACGCCAGTCGGCGTCCACGGCCATCGCGCTGAACGCGGCGAGGCCGATCTTCCGTTCGATCACCGGGCCGACCACGAACGGGCCGATGCCCACGGCCAGTTCAGAGAGCTTGGCCGAGGCGGTGCGCACCGCCACCGAGAAATCCGAGGCTGCGATGAGCCCGACCGCGCCGCCGGCCGCGCGGCCGTGCACGCGCGTCACCACGAGCTGCGGCGCGCGGATCATGGCGAGGATCACGCGCGAGAACCCAGAAAAGAACTCCTGGCCCTGGGCCTCGTCGGTGATGGCGACCAGCTCGTCGAACGACGCGCCGGCACAGAACGGGCCAGTGCCGCCACTCTGGAGCGAGATCACCCGCACCTCGGGGTTCGCCGCCAGCGCGGTCACCTCGGCGGCCAGCTGGCGGAGCCGGGCCCCGGGAAGCGAGTTCCCCTTGGGGTGGAAGAACTCGAGGTGGCCGATCCCATCGGCAATGCGGACAGAAACGGTCCCCTCGGGCACCGGCGAAGTGGCAGCAGCGTTAAGCGTCATACCGGGAAAACTAGCACCCCGATCCTGCCACTGACATCCGAAATCAGGTAGATTTCAGGTATGACGACGCCCCAGACCACCCCGGCTGACCAAGCGCTGGTCGCCGCCTTCGAGGCCCGTATCACGGCCGGCGAGAGCATCGAGCCCAAGGACTGGATGCCCGAGCGCTATCGCCGCCAGCTGACGCGGATGATGTCGCAGCACGCGCACTCCGAGATCGTGGGGATGCTGCCCGAGGGCAATTGGATCACGCGTGCCCCGTCGCTGCGTCGCAAGATGTCGCTGATCGCCAAGGTCCAGGACGAAGCGGGCCACGGCTTGTACATCTACTGCGGCACCGAGACGCTGGGCGTCGACCGCCACGAGCTGTTCAATCAACTGCTCGATGGGACCGCCAAGTACTCGTCGATCTTCAACTACCCGACGCTCTCGTGGGCGGACATGGGTGTGATCGGCTGGCTCGTGGACGGCGCCGCGATCGTCAATCAGACCATCCTCGCCAAGGCCTCGTACGGGCCGTATGCGCGGGCCATGATCCGCATCTGCAAGGAAGAGAACTTCCACAAGCGTCAGGGCTACGAGATCTGCACGGTGCTCGCCGCGGGCACCCCCGAGCAGAAGGCCATGTTGCAGGACGCCGTGAACCGCTTTTGGTGGCCGTCGCTCATGATGTTCGGCCCCAGCGACACCGATTCGCCCAACTCGGCCGAGTTGCTCAAGTGGCGCATCAAGCGCAAGACCAACGACGAGCTGCGTCAGCGCTTCGTGAACCTCACCATCCCGCAGGCCATCGCGCTGGGCATCACCATTCCTGACCCCGACCTCACGTACAACGAGGAGACCAAGGACTGGGAGTTCGGGGAGATCGACTGGAGCGAGTTCTTCGAGGTGATCGCCGGGAACGGGCCGTGCAACGCCGAGCGTTTGGCGGCGCGCAACAAGGCGCATGCGGACGGTGCCTGGGTGCGTGAGGCCGCCATGGCGCACGCCGCCAAGCACCGCAAGCAGGGCGTGGCC
>JBEIVF010000231.1:0-2995 GCA_040374005.1 Gemmatimonadaceae bacterium
AACGCGGCCAGCGGCGCGGAGCTTGCGGGCGACACCCTTGCCGGTATCAGTGCGGGAAGCTGCGGAGAGCGAGGCGGAAGCCATTGGAATTCCTTCGTGTGCTGACGAACGTGGGAACGACGATCACTCGAACAGAGAACTGACCGACTGGTCGCTGTGCGTGAAGCGGATGGCCTTTGCCAACAGCTCCCCGACACTGAGGACCCGAAGCTGCGGGAAGTGCCGCTCCGGGGGTAACAGGATCGTGTCGGTGACGACCACCTCGACGATCGGTGCGTTGCGGAGTCGCTCAACGGCAGGGCCGCTGAACAACGCATGCGACGCGCATACGTGGACTGCTTTCGCACCCATGTCCATCAGGGCGCGAGCCGCCTCGCAGACCGTGCCGGCGGTGTCGATCATGTCATCGGCGATGATACAGGTCTTGCCTTCGACCTCGCCCACGACATTGACGACCTCGGACACGTTCGGCGCCGGACGGCGCTTGTCGATGATCGCCAGCGACCCATCGAGTCGCTTGGCGAATCCTCGCGCCATCTTGGCCGAGCCCACATCGGGCGCGACCACGACGACGTCCTGCAACTGCTGCTTCCTGAAATGCGCCGTCAACACCGGCGCCGCATACAAATGGTCAACGGGAACGTCGAAGAACCCTTGCAACTGATGCTGGTGGAAATCGAGTCCCAGCACGCGGTCCGCGCCCGCTTCTTGGATCATGTTGGCCAACAACTTCGCCCCGATCGCCACCCGCGGCTGGTCCTTGCGGTCCTGCCGAGCATAGCCGTAGTACGGGAGGACCACCGTGACCCTCGCCGCCGAAGCCCGACGGGCCGCGTCGATGAGCAACAACAGCTCAAGGACGTTCTCCGCCGGCGGATTGGTCGGTTGCACGATGAACACGTCCGCCCCGCGTACGTTCTCATCGATACGCACGAAGATCTCACCGTCGGCGAATCGCGTGACCGTGGACTTGGTCAACGGGATCCCCAACTTCAGGGCGACCTCGTTGGCCAACGGGCGATTCGCGGTGCCGGTGAGCAACCGCATGCCGTGCATCGGGACTGACAAACCGTCCATTCCGCAGCCTTAAAACGTAACAGTTCCAGAAGAAGTGGTCAACGCGCGAGCCGCGCCGCCATTGCCCCCGGTGGATTCGAACCACCATTACCTGAGTCAAAGTCAGGCGTCCTGCCATTGGACGAGAGGGCAGAGACCTACAAAACTAACTAGTAGCACGAGAAGCACGAGTGGCACGAGAAGCACGGGGGGGGCGGACCCGTGCCACTCGTGCTTCTCGTGCTACTCGTGCTTCGTCGCCGTTTCCACCGCCGCCCACCCCGCCGGCAGCTTCACCGCCGGGAGCGTGGCCCCCACCTCCCACACCCCGAACAGCGTGCTGCCCGAGCCGCTCATCCGGGCGATCAGGGCGCCGGCGTCGGACAGTTGCTGGCGCACGGCGGCCAAGTCGGGGTGGGCGGCGAACACGGTGGGCTCGAAGTCGTTCTCCTGGCGCGCCGCCACCTCCGCCCAGCTGGACCAGCCAAAGGGGTCGTACGACGCGGCCGGTGGCGGCCCCCCTGCCTGCACGCGGGCGGCGGCCAAGGCGCCGTAGGCGGCGGCCGTGTTCACGCCGAACGGCGGGAGCACCAGCAGGACCGGAGCGGACGGGAGCGTCGCCAGCGGAGCCAACCGTTCGCCGTAGCCCGTACCCAACGCGAGGGGCGCGGGTTGGACCAAGAACGGCACGTCGGCACCGAGCGACGCGGCGATCCGGTGCAGTGCCTCGGTCGATAGCGGGGACGCGGAGGCCGCGTTGAGCGCCCGCAGCACCGCCGCCGCGTCGGCGCTCCCGCCGCCCAGACCACCGCCCGCCGGGATGCGCTTGGTGAGCGCGATCGCCCATCCCGTGGCGTCCCCCGTCGTCGCCGCGAACGCGGCCGCCGCCCGCCACGCCAAGTTCTGTTCCGCGGGGCCGAGGTCCAGGGCCGGCGGGCCATCCCACCGCACGGCCAAGGTGCGCTCACCGTCCACCGGACGGACCACGACCTCGTCCGCGAGGGCCAGCTTCTGGAACAGCGTCTCGATCTGGTGGTACCCGTTCGCATCGCGCGACAACACCCGGAGCGCGAGGTTCACCTTCGCTGGGGCGACCTGGACGGCGGCACCGCTCATGCGCGCTCGCCACTCCCGGCCTGCTGGACCTCACCCATCGAGAGCCCTAACCGAATGAAGTACCACGCACCGATCAGGGTGATGGGAATGAAGGACAGGATGTGGAAGCCCAGCGCCCAACTCACGGCATCCGTCTCGGCCACGCCATAGAGCACGAGCGAGGTCTTGCCGGCCAGTTCGAACACGCCGAAGAATCCAGGCGAGCTGGGAATCGCCACGCCCAACGCGATCACGCCCTGCACGAGCAACGCGGCGGTGACCGGCACGTCGAGCCCGAGCGCGGCGAACGCGAGCCAGAAGGCCGCCGCATTGGTGAGCCAATGGAGGAGCGTCCAGAAAAAGACCGCGACGAAGCGGCGCGGGTCGCGGAGTACGCCGAGCCCACTCAGGAATGAGACAGTGATCGCGCGGATGCGCTCTTCCCACAGCGGCAGGACCCGCCGTACGATGGCACTGATGGTCGACTCCACCCACGCGGGGGCGAACGCGCCCGCGGTCAGCACGCCGAACGCCGCCACGACGATGCCCACGCCCGAGAGCACGACGGCCCCCAGCGTCTTCTCACCGATGCTGGTCGCGGTGGTGAAGGCGGGATCGAGCGTGGCGACGACGAGCAGGAGCACGACCATCGCCGCATCGAACGCGCGGTCCACGACGAGCGAACCCAGTGCCGCGGAGAACGGCACGCGCGCATCCTCGCGGCCGATCGCGTAAGCGCGCGCGAGTTCGCCCGCCCGCGCGGGCACCACGTTGTTGATCATCATCCCGATCGCGGTGGCGCGCCACAGCGCCCCGAACGGCACGGCAGGCGCGATGGGATGCA
>JBEIVF010000276.1:0-2338 GCA_040374005.1 Gemmatimonadaceae bacterium
AGATCTACGAGGAAGGGATGCAGCGCTCGCAGGTGATGAAGATCGGGCAGGTGTTGCTCGACTCCATCGGCCCGCGCCTCACGGGCTCGGTCGACGCGGATCGCGCGCAGGCCTACATGCTCGCGACGTTCAACAAGTGGGGCGTGCCGGCCCGCATCGAGAACTACGGCACGTGGACGGCGTGGCAGAACGGCGCCGCGTTCGGCGAGCTGATCTTCCCGCGCGTGCGTGGTCTCGAGATCACCGCCATGGGCTGGACGCCGGGCACGGGCCGTCAGTGGATCGAGGGCGAGGCGGTCGTGATCCCCGAGAATGTGACGACGCCCGAAGCGTTCGCGGCGTGGGTGCCGTCGGCGCGCGGCAAGTTCGTCATCCTCAATGCCCCGCAGCTCTCGTGCCGGATGCCAGCGCAGTGGACCGAGTTCGGCACGGCCGAGTCGCGTGATCGTTTGCGTCAGGAGCAGGCGGCATTGGGCGCGTCGTACAACCAGCGCGTGCTGGCCGGCGGCGGGCCGCGTGGCATCCAGGCGGCGCTGAAGTCGGCGGGTGCGCACGGCGCGCTCACGACCAACTTCTCGCAGTATCCGGGCATCAATAAGGTGTTCGGTTCGCCGGCGCAGCAGATCCCGACGGTCGACGTGGGCTGTGAGGACATGGGCTTGCTCTACCGCTTGGCGTCGAACAACCAGAGCCCGAAGATGCGCCTGTTCATCGACGCGGAGAAGGGTGCGGAGCGTCCGGTGGGCAACGTGATCGCCCAGATGAAGGGCACGCAGTTGCCCAACGAGTACGTCGTGCTGTCGGCCCACTTCGACTCGTTCACGGGTGGCTCGGGCGCGACGGACAACGGCACGGGTTCGCTCACGATGATCGAAGCCATGCGCATCTTGCGCACGGTGTATCCGAATCCGAAGCGCACCATCGTGATCGGCCTGTGGAACTCGGAAGAGCAGGGCCTCAATGGCTCGAAGGCCTACGCCGAGATGCACCCCGAGGTGATCGCGGGCATGCAGATGTTGTTCAATCAGGACAACGGCACGGGTCGTATCGTGTCGATCAGCCCGGGACCGTTCGTGCAGGCGGGCGCGTTCCTCTCGCGGTACATGAGCGAGATGCCGTCGGAGATCACGCAGTGGGTGCGCTTGGGCGGCACGTCGCCGTTCGGCGGCGTGGGCAGCACCGACCACACCACGTTCATCTGCCACAAGGCGCCGGGCATCGGCACGAGCGCGTTGGGCTGGGATTACAGCAACACCACGTGGCACACCAACCGCGACACGTACGACAAGATCGTCCCCGAGGACATCAAGAACAACGCGACGTACATCGCGATGCTCGCGTACATGGCGTCGGAGGATACGCAGAAGTTGCCGCGTGATCTGATCCCGCAGGGCAACAACCCGGACGGCACGCCGCGTCCGTGGCCGACCTGCCCGGGTCCGACGAAGAGCGCGGCCGAGTCGGCGCGCTAAGTCGGAGTGCATAGCACGCGGGCCGGTCGACGAATCCGTCGGCCGGCCCGCGTCGCATTCACGGCACGTACAACTCAGGTCGCTTGGGGACGACGCCGCGCACGTAATCGCGGAGTCGCTTCTCGTCGGCTTCGATCGAGTCGCTGGTGGTGATCGGTGGCCCGATGAACACCGTGCGCAGCGCGAAGTCGAAGCCCACCGGCACGATGGGCACGCCCGCGAGATGGGCCACATGCCAGTAGCCCGACCGCCAGCGCTCGACGCGGCGGCGCGTGCCCTCTGGGGCCAACGCGAAGATCATCTGGTCGCGGGCCGCGAACTCGTCGGCGATCTGCTGCACCACCGCGTGCGGTGCGCCGCGTTCGACCGGAATGCCGCCTAGGCCACGGAGGAAGCCGTCGATCGGCCACCGGAAGATCGAGTCCTTCCCGATCCAGACGGCGCGGACCCCGAGCGCGTACTTGACCGCCACCCCCACGAAGAAATCCCAGTTGGAGGTGTGCGGGGCCATGATGCACACGAACTTGGGGAGGTCGGGGAAGTTGCCCGCCACGCGCCACCCCGCTCGGTTGAGGACCCACGCCCCGAGGCGGCGGGACAGGGGGCCCCCTTCGCTAGGAACCTGAGGTGGGAGCAGAGGTAGGGGCACGGGGGTATGGTAATCGGTCCGACCCGCGCCGTCACCCCGACCGGCGCTGGACGGCGGCCTCAGGGTCGCTAGCTTTCGGCCAGTTGGTTCGGCTGCACCCCCGTTCACCACCCCCTCGGAGCTCATATGCGGTCCTTCGTCACTGCCCTCCTCGTCGCGCTGTCGCTCGCGGCTGCTTCTTCGACCGTCGAGGCGCAGACGCCGCCGCCACCACCCA
>JBEIVF010000221.1:0-3102 GCA_040374005.1 Gemmatimonadaceae bacterium
CATCTGACGTATGACTTCTGACTCGTCCCTCGCTGTGACCGACGACGCGCCGCGCTTTGCGCTGGCGTGGGCGATGCTGGCCTGCGCCCTCGCGACGCTGACGCTAGCGTATCCGGCCCTCACCGGTGGATTCCTCGTCTCGCTGCACAGCGACCAGTACATCGCCGGGTACGCGTTCCGTGAGTTCGCCGCCGCCGCCCTGCAAGCAGGGGAGGGCTTCCCGCAGTGGAATCCGTATCTGTTCGGCGGGATGCCGTACATGGATGCCATGCACGGCGACATCTTCTATCCGACGTTCCTGCTGCGGATGTTCATGCCCACCGATGTCGCGATGACGTGGGGCATGATCCTGCATCTGTGGCTGGCCGGTGTGGCGGGGTACGCGCTGTTCCGCGCGCACGGCTTGGCGTACTGGCCGTCGTTGATCGGCGGGCTCGCGTACATGCTGAGTGGGCAGGTCGCCTCGTTGGTCTCCCCGGGCCACGACGGCAAGCTGTTCGTGAGCGCGCTGTTCCCGATCACGCTGTTGGTCCTGCGCGCCGGTCTGCGCGGACGGCACTTCGCGTGGGGCGCGCTGGCGCTGATCGTGGGACTCGGCGTGCTCTCGCCGCACCCGCAGCTGTTGCAGTACTTGCTGTTGGCGGCCGGCGCGTACGCGCTGTTCGTCGCATTGTTCGAAGGCGGGGCAGGGGCCCCCACGCGCGCCGAGGGGATCAAGCGCCTCGGGTTCGCGTTGGGAGCCGTGTTGCTCGGGTTCGCCATCGGCACGGTGCAGTATCTCCCCGTGAGCGAGTACGTGCCGTGGTCGCCGCGCGCGGGGGGCCGCGACTACGAGTACGCGACATCGTTCTCGATGCCGCCCGAGGAGTTCCTCAACGCGATCCTGCCGCAGTTCTCGGGGATCATCGACAACTATTGGGGTCGCAATGGGATCCACTTCCACTCTGAGTTCCTCGGTGTGGCGGTGGCGCTGCTCGCGTTCACGGCCCTCGGGACCACGGAGGCATCGCGCCGCCGGTGGGTGTGGTTCTGGGTGGGAACTTTCGTGATCTCCGCGTTGTGGGCCATGGGCGGGTACACGCCGTTCTACAAGATCGTGTACGCGCTGGTGCCCGGCACCAAGTTCTTCCGTGCGCCGAGCATCATCTACTTCGTCACGTCATTCGCGACGGCCGCGTTGGCGGCGTACGGCGCGCAGCGCATCTACGCGAAGGAGTTCGCGTGGCGGTCACTGCTTTCGGGAGCGGCGGTCATCGGTGGCATCGGGTTCCTCGGCGCCACGGGTGGCCTCACCTCGATGTTCAGCGGCCTCGCGGGCGATCAGATGTTCGAGCAGATGATGGCCAATCGCGGCAACGTCGTCCTCGGTGGGATGATCGCGCTGGGCATGACCATCCTCGTCGTGTCCGTGTTGACGGCCGTGCGGAAGGGCGCTCTGGCCCCCAGTCAGTTGCTGCCGGGGCTGGCGCTCTTGGTGGTGGCCGATGCGTGGCGTGTACAGCGCAACTACTGGCAGTTCATGCCCGCGGCGGCGGAGGTATTCGCAAGCGATGCTGCCATCGACATGATCACGGCGGATTCGTTGCCCGGTCGCGTCCTGCCGGTGGGGCTCGGCGGCCGGTCCGCGCCGCGTGATCCATTCCTCGGTGGCGACGCCCTCATGTCGCACGGGGTGCGGAGCGTGATCGGGTACCACGGCAACGAGCTGGGCCGTTACCAGCGATTGTACGGTAAGGCGGAAGGGATGGCGGGCGTGGTCAGTCCGACTTTCTGGCGTCTTTCGAATCTGCGCTGGATCTACACCGACGCACCGGAACTGCCGCCCGTGCTGCGCCCCGAGCAATGGGACCGCGTCCTGGGGCCCATCACCAATGCGTCGGGCTCTGAGATCTACCTCTACCGCACGCGGAACGACCACCCACTCGCGTGGGTCGTTCCCGCCATGCTCAAGCGCGACGACGACGTGACCTTCGCCGCCACCGCCGATGTGAATTTCCCGGCGGCGAGCATCGCCGTGTTCGATACGAGCAGCGCGATCACCGAAGCGAATCTGACGGAGGCCCCGACGCCGATCACGACTAGGGTCGCCGTCACGGCATGGAAGCCAGGCCTGATCTCGCTCGCACTCGACCAGCCCGCACCGGTCGGTGCCGCGCTCGTCGTCTCGGAGAACTTCTATCCGGGCTGGACCGCCACCGTTGATGGGCAGCCCGCAACGGCCGAGCGCGTGAACCTCACGTACATCGGGGTGGCGCTGCCAGCCGGTGCTCGGACGGTTGAACTGTCGTTCCGCAGCAACACGTACGAGCAGGGCAAGCTGGTGACGCTCGTGGCGATCGCCTTGTCGCTCGTACTGCTCGCGGGTGGCGTCCTCGTGGATCGGCGATCGACCCATGGTTGAGCGCGCGCTGGTCATCATTCCCACGTACAACGAGCGCGAGAACCTCGAGACCTTCGTGGGGCGCGTCTTCGACGTCTTGCCGGAGGCCTCCATCCTCGTCGTGGACGACGCCTCTCCGGACGGTACGGGGGAGCTTGCCGATCGCCTGGCCGCGACGAATCCAGGTGTCCGGGTGCTGCACCGCCCCGGGAAGCAGGGCCTTGGGAGCGCCTACCGCGAGGGCTTCTCCCTCCTCTTGCGGGACGCCCAGGACGAGGACGTGTTCCTCGAGATGGACGCCGATCTCTCGCACGACCCCCTCTACTTGCGCCCTCTGCTTGAGGTCCTCGCCTCCGGGGCCGACGTGGCCGTTGGCTCGCGCAACATCCCGGGCGGGGGCGTGGAGGGCTGGGGTCCAGGGCGGCACCTGCTCTCCAAGGGGGGCTCCCTCTACGCGCGCTTGGTGCTCGGGGTCCCCGTCCGTGACCTGACCACCGGCTACAAGGCCTACACCCGCAGGGCCTTGGAGGCTCTGGACCTGCCAAGCATCGGCTCCAGCGGCTATGCGTTCCAGGTGGAGACCACCTACCGCGCCCTCCTGCGTGGTCACCGCTAAGGTGCCCCGTACCCGCTGCATGCGGGCTTGCGCATGAGCACTGCGTACCATCAAATTCAAGTCCTGCGTCGATCCGTTGATCAATGTGCACTCCACCGCCAGCGCG
>JBEIVF010000044.1:0-11263 GCA_040374005.1 Gemmatimonadaceae bacterium
AGGATGACCGTGCACACCACGCGGTCGCCGCGCATCGCGCGCGAGATGGACGCTTCGACGGCGAACTCCTCGCCGTTGGATCGGATGGCGCGGAGCTCGCGGTCGGTGCCCATCCGCCGCGCGGTCTCGCCGCTGGTCGCGAAGCGCTCCACGTGGTGCCGATGCCCGGTGCGGAAGCGCGCCGGAAGGAGCATGTCGAGCGATTGCCCGTGCGCGGCGGCGGCGGGGAGGCCGAACATGCGCTCCGCGGCTTCGTTGAAGATAGTGATGCGGTACTCATCGTCCACGGTGATGATCGCATCCATGGCCGACGCGATCATCTGGCCGAGCCAGGCTTCTTGATCCTTGAGCGCTGCCGCGAGGGCGGCCGCCGTGGCGGAGGACGATACGGTGCGCTTCTGATGTTCGCCGACCACGAGGTCGAAGTGCCCGGCGGCGCTGAGGCGCTCGAACTCATCGAGGGAGTGCGCGACGGTGACCATGAGGTTGCCCGCCGCCTCGAGGGTGCGGCGGACGGCATCGCGCTGCTCAGGGCGCGCATCGAAGTAGAGGACGCGAAGCGGTGGGGTCATCCGTCGTTCCCGGGAGTGGCGGCGCGGATCGCATTGAGGATCACGGCCACGTCGATGGCTTCTTGGACGAGGGCACCGGCCACGGGTGGCAGCAGGCCGGCGGCGGCGAACCCCATCGCGATGATGGAGAGGCCGATGCCAACATAAATGCTCTGCTTGGCGATGCGCATGGCCCGGCGCGAGATCTTGATCGCGCGCGGCACGAGCGTGAGGTCGTCGGCGAGGAGCACGCAATCGGCCGACTCGGCCGCAATGCCGCCGCCGTGGGCGGCGAGCGCGACACCGAGGTGCGCGGCGCTGAGGGCCGGCGCATCGTTGATGCCATCGCCGATCATGGCCACGCGCTCGCCGCTGGCGACCATGGCCTTGATGCGATCGACCTTGTCGTCGGGGAGCAGGTCGCCGTGCGCTTCGGCAACGCCGAGTTCGCGGGCGACTTCTTGGACGCGGGCATCGCGATCGCCGCTGAGGAGCACGCTTCGCGTGATGCCGATGGCGCGGAGCTGTGCGAAGAAGTCGGGAAGGTTGGGGCGGAGCGCGTCGGCGAACAGGATGATGCCGGCGTACTGCCCATCGACGACCACGACCGCGGCCGTCTCGGTGGCTTGAACGGGCGGAAGGGCCGTAAGGGCGACCTGGGCGGCGGGCGCGATCTCGGAGGTCCAGCGCGGCGAGCCGACGCTGATCTTGCGGCCTTCAACGATGCCGTCGACGCCGCGGCCGGCGTCTTCGTGCACGTCGGAGGCGTCGGTGAGCGCGAGCTTGTCGAGTTGCGCGGCGCGGACGACGGAGCGGGCCAGGGGATGACCCGAGCGTTGTTCGAGGGAGGCGGCGAGGCGGAGGATGGTGGCGCGGTCGAAGCCGGGGCCGGGGAGCACATCGCGCACGTCGGGGTGACCGACGGTGAGCGTGCCGGTCTTGTCGAGGGCCATCGCCGTGACGGAGGCGAGGCGTTCGAGGGCCGCGCCGGTGCGCACGACGACGCGTTCGCGCGCGGCGCGGTTGATGCCGCCGATGATGGCGACGGGCGCGGCGAGAATGAGCGGGCACGGCGTGGCGACGACGAGCACGGCGAGCACGCGGACGGCGTCGCCGGTGATCAGGTACGTGGCGATGCAGGCGATGATCGTGAACGGCGTGAACCACACGGCGGCGCGGTCGGCGAGGCGCTGCAGCGGTGCTTTGGCGGCCTGCGCTTCGCGGACGAGCTCGACGATGCGGGCGTACAACGACTCACCGGAGCGCGCGGTGGCGCGGATGACCAGCGGTCTGGCCAAGACCACGCCGCCCGAGCGGACCTCGTCTCCCACGACGAGGTGCACGGGGATGGGCTCGCCGGTGATGCGCGCGAGGTCCACTTCGCCTTCGCCGTCGTCGACGATGCCGTCGCAGGGGACCATCTCGCCGGGGCGCACGAGGCAGCGGTCGCCGATGGCGATCTGGTCGACGGTGATGTCGGTGGTGCCGGCGTCGGTGATGCGATGGGCGACGCGGGGGGCGCTCTCTTCGAGGGCGCGGACGGCGGCGGTGGCGCGGCCTTCGGCCCAGTGCTCGAGGGCCTCGCCTCCCGTTTGCATCAGGACGACGATGAGGCCGGCGAGGGGTTGATCGAAGGCGAGGGCGCCGACGATGGCCAGGGAGGCGACGATGTCGGAGGCGAAGTTCCCCTTTGCTAGATCGCGGCCGGTAGAGAGTACCGTGCGGCCACCGAATACGACGAGGCCGGCGGTCCAGACCAGGCTCCCGTACTCGCCGGTGAAGAAACCGGCGATGAGGAAGGCGAGGACGACGACGGGCAGTAGCACGAGAAGCACGAGAGGCACGGGAAGCACGAAACTGCCGCAACGACAAGAGGCACGCGCCCTTCGGGTCGCGTGCCTCTGAATATCGGCGTGGGGCCGACTCTAGTGCGCTTCTTGCCCGGCTTCGGCCTTGTGGCTCTCGAACTTGGCCGTGGTCCAGCGCGAGATCGCGAAGACGAAGGCGGCGAGGATGATGACGCCGCCGAAGAAGCCAATCGAGGCGGGCCCAAAGTCAGACTTTTTACTCATAGGAGCACGAGAGGCACGGGTGGCACGAGAAGCACGGGTAATCCCTGAATATACCGACATCCTGCCCGAAGGGGTAGGGAGGGGACTTACGCCTCGACGACCGTCACCTTGGTCATCACGTCGTTGCCCTTGATCGAGTTCATCACGTCGATCCCGTCGACGATCTTGCCGAAGACGGTGTGCACGCCGTTCAAGTGACGCGTGTTGGCTTCGCTCAGTACCATGAAGAACTGGCTACCACCGGTGTCCTTGCCCGCGTGCGCCATCGACAGCGCGCCCACTTCGTGCTTGAGCGGGTTGCCCGCGGTCTCACACTTGATGCGGTTCGGCGAACCACCCGTCCCAATACGGCGGTCGCCCTCGGGGAGGTCGCGCGACAGCGGGTCGCCGCCCTGCACCACGAACTCGGGGATCACGCGGTGGAACTTCACGCCGTCATAGAACCCGCTCTTGACGAGTCCGACGATATGCGCGACGGTCCCGGGCGCATGCTCGGGGTACAGCTCAGCGGTCAACGAACCGCGGTTGGTCTCGAAGAGAATCTTCATCTGAGTAGCACGAGAGGCACGAGTGGCACGAGAAGCACGGGAAACTGCTCTAAAACTAACTCGCTACTCTGCCTGTCGGGATGGGCACTGCTCGGCCACTACGCAGGCGCTGCACTGGGGCTTTCTGGCGTCGCAGGTGCGGCGGCCGTGCCAGATGAGCAGGTGGCTCAGCAGGGTCCACTGGTCGCGGTCGAACAGGGGGATCAGGGCCTGCTCGATCTTCACGGGGTCGGTCTCCTTCGTCAGGCCCATCCGCTGGGCGAGGCGGGCGACGTGGGTGTCCACGACGATCCCCTCGTTGATGTTGAAGACGTTGCCCAGGACCACGTTGGCCGTTTTGCGGCCCACGCCGGGGAGCACCACCAAGTCCTCCATGCGGGGTGGGACCTGGCTGCCGAAGTGCCTCACCAACGCCTGCGCCATGCCGATCAGCGCCTTGGCCTTGTTGTGGTAGAAGCCCGTACTCTGCACGATGCGCTCCACGTCTTCCAGCTTGGCGCGTGAGAGCTGCAGCGGATCGGGATACTTCTTGAACAGCACCGGCGTGACCATGTTGACGCGCTTATCGGTGCACTGCGCCGACAAGATGGTCGCGGCGAGTAGCTCGAACGCGTTGGTGTAGTCGAGCTCGCAGTGCGCGTCGGGGTACTCACGCTGCAGCGCGTCGTAGATCTCTCCAGCACGAACGCGCTTGGCGTCCTTGGATTCGCGGGGCATCAGGCGAGAGAAGCCACACCGGCGCGGCGCCGGGCGGCGAAGGCGAGGACGTCGTCGGCACTCCCCGCGTTGAGAACGTCACTGGGCTCGAGCCAGCCTTTGCGCGCCATGCCGACGCCCAGCGCGGTGTGGTCGAGTCCGTCCAACGTGTGCGCATCAGGACCGATCGACACGCGCACACCCTTGGCCCGCGCCTGGCGCACGAACCGCCAGTCGAGATCCAACCGATGCGGATCGGCATTCAGTTCCACGGCCACGCCGCGCACCGCTGCTGCCGACAACACCGCGTCGAGATCGATGGGGAACCCCTCGCGCGTCAGCAGCAAGCGCCCCGTCGGGTGGCCAAGGATGGTCACGTGCGGATCATCGAGCGCTTTGAGCACGCGCTCGGTCATCTGCGTCTCGTTCATCCCCATCCGCGTGTGCACCGACGCGATCACGAAATCGAACGAATCGAGCACATCGGCCGGATAATCCACGCGCCCGCACGGCAGGATGTCGGCCTCGACGCCCTTGAGCACGCGCACACCACCCTGCGACGCGTTCACGGCGTCGATCTCGTCGTGCTGACGACGCACGCGATCCGAGTCCAACCCGCCCGCATTGAGCGCCGACTGCGAGTGATCGGTCACGCCCACGTAGCTCCACCCGCGGGCCCGCGCCGCATCGGCCAGCTCAGCGATCGACGAACCGCCGTCGCTGAAGTGTGAGTGACAGTGCAACACGCCTTGGATGTCACCCAGCGCAATGAGTGACGGCAACGCCGCGCCCACTTCGTCGCCGGCTTCGCGCAGCTCCGGCGCCACGAACGGCAGGCCGAGGTGACGGTACACGTCCGTCTCATCAGGGGTCGGTACGCGCGCGCCGTGCGCATCGGTCAGCTGCCGCGTCTGCAGCGTCCACCCGCGCTCGACGGCCCGCGCTTCCATCGCGCGCACGTGCGCCTCGCTCCCGGTGGCTCGCAGCAACGCCACGCCGAACTCCGCGGGCCGCACGCAGATGATGCGCGCGCGAATGCCGGCCGTGAAACGGAGCACGACCGTGTCAGTCCCGACGCCCGTCGCCTCATCCACTTCTGGCGCGTGCGCTAACGAGGCCGCCGCCGCCACCGGATCGCCATCGCACGCCGCCACGATCACCAACTCGCGCACCAACTCGAGATGTCGCCGCACCTCGCCCGCCACGTCCGCGCGCCGCACCCCCGGACGCGTCGCCACCACCTCCGCCAGTCGCGCCGCCTCGGCCTGCGCGTGCGGCAGCAACAACGGCGCCCCGGCCGCGCGATACTGCGCGAGTGACCGGAGGATCTTCTCGGCCAACACCGCGCCGAAGCGCGGCAACGCCTGCAAGCGACCATCGCGCGCGGCGGCCTCCAGCTCGGCCACCGTCTCGATGCCCAGCCCCTCGTGCAAGCGGCGGATGCGGGCTGGGCCCAACGTAGGCAGCCGCAGCATCTCGAAAAAGCCCTCGGGCGTGGCCTCACGCAGCGAGTCGAGCATCACCGAGCCACCGGTGAGCGTCGCGTCCTGGATCACATCGCGGATCGCGGCGTCAGTGGCCTGTTCAGGATGCTTGGCCGCCACGCGGAACGTGCGCGCACGCGCGGCATCGCCGGCGAGTTCGAGCAGGACGGCGATCTCATCGAGGATGCGTGGGACCGCGCGGTCGATCGTCATCCCCGCAGTTCAGGCAGGGACGACCACACTGATCGTGCCACCCCCCCAGCGAAGTCGCGCTGGTCGTCGATCAGCGTGTGCAATGGCTTCTCCGTGAGGGTGATCTCACCGGCCGTCTCTTCGACATCGAGACGCCGCGCTGGGACCAGCACCTCGTCACGATTGCGACCATGGGGCGAGGAACGTGCGGATGGCCGCGAAGAGCGGTTCCGGTGCTTCAACGTACGGGACGTGGCCGCAGTCGTCCAGCACGACCAACGGCGCCCCTAAAGCATCGGCCACCGCTTCGCTCGATGCCAGCGGGATCGGATCTTCCCGTCCGTGGAGGACGAGCGACGGGACGGCGAGGCCACGCAGGGCCGGCGCCAGGTCGAAGTCGCCCAGCGACTCCCACACCGACTGCTGCACGCGTCCCGTGACCCGGAACGGGGTGAGGTCGCGCGCCCGCGCCGGATCGGCGAAGTAGCCCGCGACGCTGAGCTCGAACCCGCGTTGCCGGTAGGCGTCCGGGTCGGACTCACGCAGGCCCGACGCGGCAAGGGCGGCGCGCTCGGCCTGCACCCACGCCGACCCGCTCCGGGCCGCCAGGTCCTGCTCGAACATCCGCCGGAACTCCCGCGAGATGGGCGCGGGATCCACGAGCACCAACCGTGCGGGTGCCACGAGCGTGGCGTCGCGCTGGGCCTCGATGGTGTACAGCAAGGCCAGCAGCCCGCCCCACGAGTAGCCCACCAGCGTCAGCGGCCCCGGCGTCAGCTCGCGGGCCACCGCGCCCAAGTCCGCGACATGCGTCTGCCACGTGACGGGGTCGGTGGCATCGTTCTTGGAGCGTCCCCCGCCGCGTTGGTCGTAGGTCACGACCTCGTACCCGTCGGTCAGCTCCAAGAACTGCGGCAGCAAGTAATCATGATGCGCGCCGGGGCCCCCGTGGAGCAGGAGCAACGGCGGCGCCCCGCTGGTCCCCCATCGCGCCCAGTACAGCGGGTGCGAGGTGGACTGCGTGACGCCGCTCTCGCGTGGCGCCGGGATCGGCGGCGGGGTCAGTGGGCCGCGCCGGTGCCGAGGTACACCACACCACCCTTCATCACGAACGCGGGCTGGTGCATGGCCTTGATGTCCTTCGTAGGGTCACCGGGCACCGCGATCACATCGGCATACAAGCCGCTCTTGAGCACGCCCACGCGATCCTCCCAGCCCAGCAGCTTGGCCGCGTTGCTCTGCGCCGTGGTGATGGCAGCGAGCGGCGAGAGACCACCCCATTCGACGAGCAGATCGAACTCGCGCGCGCTCGCGCCGTGATCGCCCACGCCGGCGTCGCTCCCGAATGCGACGGGGACGTTGAGCCGCACGGCCAGCTTGATCGCGTTGCGCATCGACTGCGCGGCCATGCGCGCCTTCTCGGCGCGCAGTCCGGTGAGGCGTCCGGCGCCGGCGGCGAGTTCGACGGTCTCGCCGGCCATGAGCGTGGGCACGAGGTACACGCCACTCGCGGCCATCAAGCGCGCGCCATCCTCGTCGAGGAACGAGCCGTGCTCGATGGACGACACGCCCGCGCGCACCGCGATCTTGATGCCCTCGGTGCCGTGCGCGTGCGCGGCGACCTTGCGCTTGGCCTTGGCCGCTTCTTCAACCATCACCTTGAGCTCGTCGTAGCTGTACTGCTCCACGCCCACGGCCGCGCCTTCGGAGAGCACGCCGCCCGTGGCGCAGGTCTTGATCACGTCAGCGCCGTACTTGATCTGGTAGCGCACGGCCGCGCGCACTTGATCCACGCCATCGGCGATGCCGGTGGAGGGATCACCGTCGAACATGCCCGGCCGGAACCCGTTCTCGTCGCAGTGGCCGCCCGTGATGCCGATGGAGTGCGCGGCCGTCTGGATGCGCGGGCCCGGCACCACACCCTGCTCGATCGTGTGGCGCAGGCCGATGTCCTGAAAGCCGTCTGCGCCGAGGTTGCGTACGGTGGTGAAGCCCGACATCAGCGTGGCGCGCGCGTTGGCCGCGCCGAGGATCGCGTGCACGCCGGGGTAGTCGCGCGTGGCGGCTTCTTGTGAGCGCGGGTCGTTGAGCTCGCGGCCGATGAGATGCGTGTGCAGATCGATGAGCCCCGGCATCAGGGTCACATCGCCGAGGTCCACGATGCGTGCGCCCGGCGGGATCGGCGTGGACGCCGCCGCGCCCGCCGCCACGATGCGATCACCGCGCACGATCACCACGCCGTTGGCGATGGGGGCCGCGCCCGTACCGTCGAGGAGCCGCGCGCCCTTGAGCGCGATGGTGGTGGGCGCGGCCGCCTGCGCGAGCGCGAGCGACGGCACTGCGAGCAACAACGTGAGCAAGCGACGCATCAAAAGCTCCGGAGGAATGTTCAGGACCGTGAACCCAGCGTGACGCTCAGCGCGAGTCGCTGACCGGCACGAACGACGACGACAGATATGGTATCGCCCGCTTTGCGCGCGTACAGGGCGGCGGAGTACGTCTCGAGATCGGTGACGGGCTTGCCGTCGAGTTCGACGACGAGATCGCCTCCCTTGATGCCACCCTTGTCGGCGGGTGAGCCCGGGGTGACGCCGGTGATCTTGAGTCCCGGCACATCGCCGGCGGCCATGTCGGGCACCGAGCCCATATACGGGCGGGCGCCCGGCGCGGCGGCCGCAGCCGCGCGCACGATGGGCGCCTGCCGTACGAACGTCAGTGGCTGCGGACGATCGGCCAACTCGCGCACGGCGCGCGCCGCGAGTTCGAGCACGCGGGCGGCACCCTCGGCGTTGATCTTGTCGGCGTCGTCAGTGGCCTTGTGATAATCCTCGTGCAGATCGGTGAAGAAGTGCAGCACGGGGATGTCCTTGGCGTAGAACGACGAATGGTCGGACGGCCCGAAGCCATCGGGCACGGTGCTCACCTGCAGCGGCCGCACGGTGTTGGCGCGCGCCACCAGCTCGGGCATCTCGGTGGCGGTGCCCGTGCCGTAGATGATGAGCTTGTCGTTCTTGAGGCGGCCGATCATGTCGAAGTTGACCATCGCTTGGATCCGGCCCGCCGGGAGCGCTTCGTCCACGAACTTGGCGGAGCCGAGCAGACCGAGCTCTTCGCCGCTGAACGCCACGAACACGAGCGAGCGCTTGGTGGGGGCCGCCGCGAACAAGCGCGCGAGCTCCATGACGCCGGCGGTGCCCGAGGCATTATCGTCGGCGCCGTTGCGGATGGCATTGACCGAGTCGGTGTCGAGCTCGTTGCCGATCCCGCGACCGAGGTGATCGAAGTGGGCGCCGATCACCACGAACTCGGTGGCGAGCGCGGCGTCGGTGCCCGGCACGATGCCGACCACGTTCTGCGTGGGCAGCGAGGCGGGCGCGTTGGTGTGCGAGAACGAGGCCGGCCGCGCCACGAACCGATGGAGGAAGCCCGGACGGCCCGCGTCGTCCTTGGAGCCGGCCGGGGTGAGCCGGAGCTCCCCGAAGCGGCGGGCGATGAACGCGGCGGCGGAGTCGTTGCCGGCCGTGCCCGTGCCGCGCCCCTCCCAGCGGTCGTCGGCGAGGGTGGCGATGTCGCGCTGGAGACGGGAGGCGTCGGCGCGCATACCCTGCGCCGCGGCGAATGTGGGCAGGGCGAGCGCGGCGAGGAGCGCGGCGCGGCCCGAAGAGACGATGGACATAGTGACCTGAAATTGGCTAGAGCGTATGATACCCGCCTACTGTTCCCCGCCTACCGCCTGACACTCCAGCGCTAATGGACTGCTCTGTCCTGTTGACCCCCCGACGAGCGCGTGCGCTAGGCTGGAGCGCCAACGCGTCGTTGTTCGTGGCCACTAGCGGGCCGTGAAGTCCGTGGTCGCCGTGACGCGGCGACAGGCCTCGGCGATGATCGTCGCCGCGCGGTCGAGATCCGCGAGCGCGATGAGCTCGCTCGGCGAGTGCATGTAGCGGTTGGGCACCGAGAGGAGCCCCGTGGCCACGCCATCACGCGCGAGGTGGATCGCGTCGGCGTCGGTGGACGTGAAACGACCGGCGGCGTGCACGGTGTAGGGGATCCCGAGATCCTTCGCCGCGTCGGCCATGAGTTGATACACGACGGGCGAGACGACCGAGCCGCGCGTGAGCACGGGCCCGCCGCCGATCTTGTGCTCGCCGAGCTCCTTCTTCTCCATACCCGGGTGATCGGTGGCGAAGGTGACGTCGACGGCGATGGCCATCTGCGGCCGGACGCGGTGCGCCACCGGGCGTGCCCCGCCGCCTTGGTAGCCGATCTCTTCTTGTGTGGTGGCCACGGCCACGACCGTGGCGGCGCCGGGATTGGCCGCGTAGCGGCGCGCCGCTTCGAGCACCACGAACGCGCCGATGCGGTCGTCGATGGCGCGGGAGGCGATACGGCCGTTGGGGAGTTCGAGCAGGGGCTGATCGATCACGCCCGCGTCGCCGATGGCGAGCATCGCATCAGCTTCGGCGCGTGAGGCGGCGCCGATGTCCACCCAGAGGTCGGTCATCTGCGACGCTTTCTCGCGGTCGGCCGGCTTCATGAGGTGGATGGGCTTCTTGCCGACCACGCCGCGCACATCGCCGCTGGCGGTGGCGAAGCGGATGCGCTGGCCCACGAGCACCTGCGGGTCCCAACCGCCGATGGGGCCGATGTACACGAAGCCGTCGTCATCGATCCAGGTGACGATGACGCCGATCTCGTCGATGTGGCCGGCGAGGAGGATGGTCGGACCGCCGCGATCACTGACGGTGGCAAGCGAATTGCCGTGCGTATCGGCCGTGACCGTGGCGAACGTGGCGGCTTCGTCGCGCCAGACCCGGGCCGGAGCGCCCTCGTAGCCCGAGGGGCCGGGGGTGTCGAGGAGCTTCTTGAGGAACGCGAAGGACGGATCAGACAGCATGTCAGTTGATGCGTGCGGCGTGAGCAGGATCGAGCGGCGTGAAGAGCGACGGATTGAACAGGCGGGCGAGGATCTCGGTGCCTTCGACCAGTCGTGGGCCGGGGCGGGAGGCGTAACTGTTCGCGTCGATCGCCCAGACGGGAATCTCGCGCGCCCACGCCCAATCGTCGAGGGCCAAAAGGCGGTGGCCCTCATCGATCGCCCGCGGCAAGTTGTAGCCGCAGGGGGCAATGACGAGGAGGTCGGGGGCTGAGGCCTGGAGCTGTGCGAGCGTGATGGTCTTGGAGACCGCGCCGGCGGTGCCGATGACATCGATGCCGCCGGCCTTGGCGATCATCTCGGGGACCCAGTGGCCACCGGTGAAGATGGGGTCGCCCCATTCGACCACGGCCACGCGGGGCCGTGGGGCTTGGGCGGCCTTGAGCGTCGCATGCACCCGGCGGAGTCGATCGCGCAATCCATCGAGGAGTTCTTCGCTCTCGTCGGTCAGCTGGAGCGCCGTGGCGACGCGGGTGATGTCGGCGAACACCTCCTCGAGCGTGGTGGCGCCGAGGGTCACGACCTGTGGAGCGGGCGTGATGGAGGCCGCGAGGGCGCGGACGTCGCCTTCGTGCACGGCGCACACCTCGCAGAGCGACTGCGTGATGATCACGTCCGGATGCAGATCGTGCAGCATCCGCTCCTTGATGCCGTAGAGCGGCGTGCCGGTGTGCGCGAGGTCACGCACTTGGGCGTCGATGGCCGCCGGCGAGGCCGTGGAGTCCACGGCGCACGTGGTGACGCGGGCGCGCGAATTGACCACCGGCGGCCAGTCGCACTCGTG